>DXEB01000033.1 GCA_019115165.1 Candidatus Anaerotignum merdipullorum
AGAGCAGAGGACTGAAAATCCTCGTGTCACTGGTTCGATTCCGGTTCTGGGCATTTTTTTATGCATCACACAAATATAAATCCTACTACTACTTGGAAAAAGGAAGCAACAGCTTCCTTTTTTTCCTATATACAAAAGATATCATAGTATTGCGAGCAGAGATGTTCGGACAGAAAACAGGAAAGCCGGTGATATGGTGAAGCGTTTGGATTTGATTTTGGCGGCAGGAGTATTGATTTTGGCGGCAGTTATTTATATTGGATATATGGGCGGCGCACAGTCCGGAGGAGAAGCTGTTATTACGGTGGATGGAGCTGTTGTGTATCAGATGCCGCTTTCTCAGAACGATTCCTATCGGGTGGAAACACCGGAAGGGTACAATATCGTAGAGATTCGAGACGGATTTGCCGATGTAACGGAGGCGGACTGCCGGGATGGTGTATGTGTGGAACACAAACGGATTCAAAAAACCGGAGAAACCATCGTTTGCTTGCCCCATAAAATGGTAGTGACCATTGTTGGCGGACAGGCAGATGACGCAGATGTGGTGGTGGGATAAGTATGCAGAGCAGAAAAGTGGCACAGTACGGATTATTTGCCGCACTGGCAATTTTGATGGGATATGTGGAGATGCTCATTCCGCTGCCGCTGTTGGTGCCCGGGATGAAGCTGGGGTTAGCAAACGTTGTAATTGTGGTGGTGCTGTATTACATGAACGCAAAATCGGCATTTTTTATCTCCTTCGTGCGGGTTTTGCTCTCGGGGCTGTTGTTCCAAGGCTTTGCAGGACTGCTGTATAGCCTGGCGGGCGCACTGCTTAGCTTTGCTGTGATGACACTGCTGAAAAAAACCGGAAAATGCAGTATTGTTGGGGTTAGTATCGCTGGGGGCGTGTTCCACAATGTGGGACAAATCATCGTGGCAGCGCTGGTGGTGGAGAATATGAAAATGGCGTATTATCTGCCATTTTTGCTGGTCAGCGGCGTAGTAACTGGTTGTCTGATTGGCGTGGTGGCACGGTTGTGTTTGCGTTATCTTGGCAGAAAATAAAAAAAAGCCGGGATTTTCCGGCAAAAAATGACGAATTTCACAAAATACAAAATTTTTTATTGCGATACTTGAAGCCAAGGCGTTTTCGTGCTACAATCGTATGCAATACAACGGTACAAAAGACGGTAAAACAACACAGGAAAAGCAACGTTTCTCTTCGGAAAAACATCCCTATGGATTCATCTTTCGAATGTGGAAGCCCCGATCGGCTTTTCCTCTTTTTTTATCCGTACGACTTTCATTGACGCATTCGAAAGCCCGCGGGCTTTTTATATCATTATTATCACCCAGTATTTTTTATAGAAGGAGAGAAGAACATGGCAACCTACTTTACAGAACCGTCCAGAACTTTCAGCGAATACTTGTTGGTACCGGGCTATTCGTCCAAAGAATGTATGGTGGAAAATGTCAGTTTGAAAACACCGATTGTCAAATTCAAAAAAGGCGAAAAACCCGCTTTGGAGATGAATATTCCGCTGGTTTCTGCTGTGATGCAGGCAGTATCCGACGATAAAATGGCGGTGGCACTGGCAAAAGAAGGCGGGATTTCCTTTATTTTTGGCTCTCAGCCCATTGAAAGCCAAGCAGCAATGGTAGCAAGAGCAAAGGCATATAAAGCAGGTTTTGTCATCAGTGATTCCAATATCAGTCCAGAAAATACGCTGCAAGATATTCTGGATTTGAAGGAAAAAACCGGACACTCCACGGTTGCCGTAACGACCGATGGTACCGCACAGGGAAAGTTAATGGGATTGGTGACCAGCAGAGATTATCGTATCAGCCGTTTGGATCGCGCTACAAAAGTAAAAGACTTTATGACTCCGCTGGATCAGCTGATCTATGCTCCTGCAGGTACCACATTGAAGGAAGCCAATGACATTATCTGGGACAATAAAATCAATCAGCTGCCGATTGTGGACGAGGAAGGCAGACTGCAGTATTTGGTGTTCCGCAAAGATTATGACAATCATAAAGAAAATGCCAATGAATTGCTGGATGCACAGAAACGGTATGTGGTAGGCGCCGGGATCAATACCCGTGATTACAAGGAACGTGTACCTGCGTTGGTGGAAGCTGGTGCGGATATTTTAGTCATTGATTCTTCCGAAGGGTATTCGGAATGGCAGAAAATGACGTTGGATTGGGTGCGGGAAACTTATGGCGATACGGTAAAGATCGGCGCAGGCAATGTAGTAGATGCAGAAGGATTCCGCTTCCTTGCTGAATGCGGTGCGGACTTTGTGAAAGTAGGGATCGGCGGCGGTTCCATCTGTATTACCAGAGAACAGAAAGGAATTGGACGCGGGCAGGCTTCCGCGGTGATTGAGGTAGCCAAAGCCAGAGACGAGTATTTCAGAGCGACGGGCGTGTATATCCCTATCTGCTCCGACGGCGGCATTGTGTATGATTATCATATGACATTGGCATTGGCAATGGGCGCGGACTTTATTATGCTGGGCAGATATTTTGCTCGCTTTGATGAAAGCCCGACCAACAGAGTCAATATCAACGGCAGCTATATGAAGGAATACTGGGGCGAAGGCTCTTCTCGTGCCAGAAACTGGCAGCGCTATGACATGGGCGGGGATGAAAAGCTGTCCTTTGAAGAAGGCGTGGATTCCTATGTGCCTTATGCGGGCAGCCTGCATGACAATGTAAATATGTCTTTGAAAAAAGTGAAATCTACCATGTGCAACTGCGGTGTGCTGTCGATTCCGGAATTGCAGGAAAAAGCAAAAATTACTGTGATTTCTACAACCAGTCTGGTAGAAGGTGGCGCCCATGACGTACTGTTAAAAGATTCCAGCAAAAACTATAAATAAGAAATCAACAGCAAACAACGTAATACGCATCAGATGGAAAAACAAAAGGTATGCCGCTCCCGTTGGGGAGGGCATACCTTTTTGGTCAAGAAATAAAAATCCCCGGCTAAGCCGGGGGAATCCAAGAACTTCAGATCAAAACCTCCTATGCGAGAATAAACTTGAGTCCACCAAGACAAAAGAAGCATAGGGGGTTTTTATATTTTTACATGAATCGTTTCGCACATATCAGTTGGATTACCAGGATTTTCCCATCTGCATGGCAATATCCATCAGTTCCGTTACCATGGCGTAACGCTCGTCCTCATCCTGGATGCGTTCCATGGTTTCTTCGTCGTTATCGAAGCTGACCACCAGATCGCCGTATACGTTGCAAAAATCTGCCTGCCAGTCCTCCTTTAGGGATTTATATTTGCCAAGATGGTAGCAGATCTCGCTCAAATCCTGAAATGTGTAGGTGTCATGGATCATTTCCATCCTCTCCTTTCTTGCGTGGTATCTGCCTTTAGTATACCAAAAAAAGCAGGAAGAAAAAAGCAAACTTTTGCGGACGGCGGAAAAAAGTCCGTTCTACGCGGCGGATTTTTGCCAATGGATGCTAAAACGGGAGAGGTGGTTACAGTTTTCTTGCCAAATCCACCATTTCAATAGCGGCGCAGGCAACGTCATATCCCTTGTTGCCGGCTTTGGTGCCTGCCCTCTCAATGGCCTGTTCAATGGTATCTGTGGTCAGTACGCCAAAGAGTACCGGCAAGCCGGTTTCCAGGGCAATGTGTGCAACGCCTTTGGATACTTCATTGCAGACATAGTCGTAATGGCTGGTGGCACCGCGGATGACAGCGCCCAAGCAAAGAATGGCGTCGTATTTGCCGCTTTTTGCCATTTTCTGGGCGATGGTAGGGATTTCAAACGCGCCGGGCACCCATGAAAGAGCAATGTCGTCTGCTTTTACGCCGTGGCGCAGCAGGGCGTCCTCCGCGCCGCTGATGAGCTTGCTGACAATAAATTCATTGAACCGGGCGGCAACAATGCCGATTTTCATTCCACTTCCGTTGAGATAACCTTCGATGATATGCATGAATACATCCTCCTTTTTTTGAATATGTTTTCCGGATTACAGCAGATGAGAAAAAATATGCCCCATTTTCTGCTGTTTGGTTTGTAAATAAAACGCGTCGTCGGGCTGAGGCGCAATCTCAATGGGTACCCGTTCCACGATGGAGACGCCAAACCCGTCCAAACCGTATACTTTTGTGGGATTATTGGTCAAAAGCCGCAGCTCTTTTGCACCCAAGTCCTGCAGAATCTGTGCGCCGATCCAGTATTCCCGCAGATCCGGTGCAAAGCCCAGTTCCAGATTGGCTTCCACCGTATCCCGTCCCTTTTCCTGCAATTCATAAGCTTTCAGTTTGTTGATCAAACCGATGCCGCGCCCTTCCTGACGCATATACAGCAGGACGCCCCGTCCTTCTTTTTCAATCTGCGCCATAGCAGCTGCCAGCTGTTGTCCGCAGTCGCATCTTCTGGAACCGAAAACATCGCCGGTCAGGCATTCCGAATGGACGCGGCAGAGCAGATGTTTGCCATCGCCGATTTCGCCCTTGACCAACGCCACATGATGTTCGCCGGTCAGATCGTTGACATAGCCGAAAATACGGAATTCCCCATATGCGGTGGGCAGCTTTGCTTCCGCTTCCCGAACAACATGCTTTTCATGCCGCCGGCAGTAGTTTTGCAGATCATGGATGGTGATGAAGGTCAGACCATACTGGTCGGCAAAAGTCCACAGGTCACTGGTGCGCATCATAGAGCCGTTGTCTGCCATGATTTCACAGCATAATCCACAGGGTTTTAATCCGGCAAGCCGCATCAGGTCTACCGTGGCTTCGGTATGCCCTTCTCTGGTCAGCACACCGCCGCGGCGGGAGATCAGGGGGAACATATGCCCCGGGCGTCGGAAATCCTGTGGTTTTGCGTCGGGATCCACGCATTTGCGGGCGGTGTAGCCCCGCTCTTCGGCGGAAATACCGGTTGTAGTATCCACATGGTCAATGGATACGGTAAATGCGGTGGAGTGGTTATCGGTGTTTTCCGTTACCATCTGGGGCAGCATAAGTTTTTTGCCCAATTCTTCACTCATAGGCATACAGATCAGCCCTTTGGCATGGGTTGCCATAAAGTTGACGTTTTCTGTAGTGGCGAATTGAGCCGCACAGATCAGGTCGCCTTCGTTTTCCCGTTCCGGGTCGTCGGTGACCAGAATCATTTTGCCTTGGCGCAGGTCTTCCAGCGCCTGTTCGATGGTGTGATATGTTCGCATGAGAAAGCCTCCTTTATTTGCAGTTCCGATGTGTTTGCATCGGATTTCAGAATTGTTTTAGAATCCGTTTTCCCGCAGAAAATCCAAGGTTAGTGTGGACTGCGGTGCAGCGCGTTCGTTTGGCTGCATCATCTTTTGGATATATTTTCCGAGAATGTCTGTCTCCAGATTGCAGCGGTACCCTGGTGCCTGGCGCAGCAGGTGAGTATGTCCGCCGGTATGGGGAATGATGCCGACCCGAAAATCTTCCGACCCCACATCCATGACCGTCAGACTGGTGCCGTCAATGGCGATGGAGCCTTTTTCTACAATGCCGGAGAGAATTTTTGCGTCAGCGCCAATGGTTAGCACAACCGCGGCGCCTTCGGCTTTTTGGGAGTGTAACGTGCCGAGTCCGTCAATATGTCCGGTGACAATATGTCCGCCGAATCTGCCGTCTGCCGCCATTGCTCGCTCCAGATGTACCGGGCTGCCCGGCTGCAGACTGCCCAAATTGGTACGGCGCAGGCTTTCCTGCATGACAAAAGCGGTAAATGTAGTGCGGGATAATTTGGTTACAGTCAGGCAGACGCCGTTGACAGCGATACTGTCGCCCAAGCGAGTGCCTTCCAATACCACAGAGGCAGCAATTTCCAGATGACCGCCGTCGCCGGTCAGAGAGATTTGGCGGATGACACCCAATTCTTCAATGATTCCGGTAAACATCAGCATTCCTCCTGTTCTGCCTGTTCATAAACCAGTAAAAGATCCGATCCGAACGTTTGTGTTTCCATCAGGCGCAGGGCAGGTGCGTCTTTAGGCAGGGACACGCCTGTTCCGCCGATGGGAGATTTTGCCTGAATGCCGCCAAACAGTTTGGCGCCGATATAGACATAAAACCGTTGCGCCAGATGCGCTTCCAGAATTGCTGCGTTCAATGCAGCCCCACCTTCCAGCAGGATGCTGCCGATCTGCTGTGCGCCCAATGCATCCATGAGTGCGGGCAACGGCACATGCTCTCCTGCAAACGGCAGGATTTGTACGCCGGCTTGTTCCAAAGCCTTTTGTTTCGCGGGATTGTGGGCGCAGGTGGCAACCAGCAGGGGGATATCCTTTGCCGTTTGTACTAGGTTGCTTTCCAATGGAATTTGCAGACGGCTGTCACAGACAATGCGAATGGGATTGCGCCCATCATCACCCAAACGGCAGGTCAGCAAAGGGTCGTCTGCCAATACGGTGCCAATGCCTGTCAGAATGCCTTGATACTGCCTCCGCAGCCAATGGACGTGCCGCCTGCTTTCTTCGTTGGTAATCCATTGGGAAGCGCCGTTTGCCGTCGCGATTTTGCCGTCGGCGGTCATGGCGTATTTCATTGCCACATAAGGGCGTTTGGTGGTGATGTAGTGAAAGAATGGGGCATTGAGCGCATCGCATTCTTCCCGCAGAAAATCCTCTTCTACCGCAACGCCTGCCTGCCGCAGCAGCGCAGCACCTTTGCCCGCTACTTGGGGATTGGGATCCCGGGAACCAATGATGACCTTGGCAATGCCTGCCTGCAAAATGGCGTCGGTACAGGGCGGTGTTTTGCCATAGTGGCAGCAGGGTTCCAATGTGACAAAAAGCGTGGCGCCTTCAGGGGAAGTCTGGCAGTTTGCCAGCGCGTTGCGCTCTGCATGCAGTCCGCCGAAGCAGGCGTGATATCCCTCGCCGATGATATGTCCATCTTTGACGAGAACGGCGCCTACCAATGGGTTGGGGTCGACTGCGCCAATCCCCTGTTTCGCCAAGGTGATGGCGCGGCGCATCAGATCCTGTTTTTCCAAAGCGTTCACTTCCTTTCGCAAAAAAAGAACCCTGAAAAGATGTTGTTTCATCTCTTCAGGGTGATATGATCCAAAAATAGGTGACCAGAACCACGGCAATCTCAAATTGCCCAATGATTTCCGGCGTCACAAAAAGAACAGAACAAAAGGAGAATGCTATCCGAACACGACCCGGTCAGGGCATGCTCCTGAGGCTTCTCACTCGCCTTTGCCATCCAATGTTTGCTCAGACAAATGCGCTCTTTGAACTGTTGTTGTCTTCTTCCATCCAGACTATACTGTCGGTTTTGGAATTTCACCAAATCCTGACTTGGACTTGTGCCAAGTCCTGCGCACTGCTGCGCTCGCGGACTATACCGCCGATCGGGAATCTCACCCTGCCCTGAAGACGTGCGATATGCTGTTGTCGTTTCTTATCATAATCCTTTGCCAGAAAAAAAACAAGTCTTTTTTTTCGGCATTCTGCATGGAATTTATCTCTTTTTTTTATGAGAAGTGCATAGACAGATAGGAAATGGAAAAACGATATGGCAACATCATTGGTGAAAAAATAAGGAAAAAACGGATGGTATGTCAAAGCAAAAAAGGAATTGTCGCAACATTTTATGATTTTTTGCTTGCATTTTGCAAAAATATATGATAGACTCATGCCAATAAAAGGGAGTAGCTTGTGCGCATTGCGCATTGCCAGCGTTCGTCATCCCGGTATCAAAACCCGGACGCTGCCGTTTGGAAGGCTGTCATACAGCAGGTTCCCAAGAAGAAGCAAGACTTTTATTGCATCAAAAAATCGTTTGAGTGCAATAAAAGTCTTTTTTATTTGCACGGACATGGAAAGGAGTATTCCACGATGGAAAAGCTATGGAAAGCAACGCAGGAAGAGCTGCTGCGGGAAATGAACAGCTCGCTGGATGGCTTGCATGCGGAGGAAGCGCAGAAGCGGCTGGAGCAATATGGCTATAACAAGCTGCAGGAAGGCAAGCGCAAAGGCGTTCTTCAGGTGTTTGCGGAACAGTTTGCAGATTTGCTGGTTGTTATTTTGATTGTAGCGGCAATTATCTCAGCACTCACCGGCGGGGTGGAAGGTACGATTGTTATTTTGGCGGTATTGGTATTGAATGCTGTTTTGGGTACAGTACAGCACTTTAAGGCGCAAAAATCTCTGGATAGCCTGAAGGCCATGGCAGCGCCCAATGCCCGTGTGATTCGGGATGGACAGAAAATGGAAGTGCCTGCGGCAGAACTGGTGCCAGGGGATATCCTGCTGCTGGAAGCCGGCGACGTGACGGCGGCGGATGGTCGTATTTTGCAGAATTTTTCTCTGCAGGTCAACGAAAGCGCATTGACTGGGGAATCAGAAAATGTCAACAAAATGGATGCACCGATGGAGCAGGAAGAACTGCCGTTAGGCGATCGTTTGAATATGGTATACAGCAGTTCCCTGGTGTCTTATGGACGCGCCGTGGTGTTGGTGACGGGCACAGGCATGCAGACGGAGATTGGAAAAATTGCCGATTTGATGGAATCGGCACAGGAAAAAACAACACCGCTGCAGCGCAGCTTGGATGATTTTTCTAAGAAATTATCGATCATTATCATGATTATCTGTGCGATTGTCTTTGCCCTTGGCGTATGGCGGGATATGGGGTTGGCGGACGCACTGATGTTTGCGGTTGCCCTTGCCGTAGCGGCGATTCCGGAAGCACTCAGTTCTATCGTAACCATTGGGCTTGCCATTGGTACGCAGAAAATGGCAAAAGAAAATGCAATTATTAAAAATCTACGTGCCGTGGAAGGATTGGGCTGTGTGTCTGTTATTTGCTCGGATAAAACCGGTACGCTGACCCAGAACCGTATGACGGTCAAGAAAGCGTATGTCAACGGCAAAGTATGGGATGCGGAGGAAGCAAAGGACAGCGATGCCGCGCTCAAAAGGTTGATTGCCGAAAGCGTGCTGTGTAATGACAGCGCGATCAATGGAGAGACCGCCGTAGGAGATCCGACAGAGGTAGCGTTGCTGGCGTTTTGCCGCAGTATCGGCGATGATGAAACCAAGGTTAGAAATGAATTCCCGCGCCTACAGGAAATTCCGTTTGATTCTGACCGAAAACTGATGTCGACACTCCATTACAGAAACGATCGTCACGAAATGCTGACCAAAGGTGCACCGGATGTCCTGCTTGCCCGCTGTCAGGCAGCGGAACAAAACGGAGAAACGATACCGATGGATGCTGCACTGCAGCAGCAGATTCTGGAGCAAAACCGTGCTTTCTCTGCGCAGGGTCTGCGCGTGCTGGCATTTGCGAAAAAAGTATTGCCTCAAAACCGTCCGATGACGCTGGAGGATGAACAAGATTTGATTTTTACCGGTTTGATTGCGATGATGGATCCGCCGCGTGTGGAATCGGCGCCTGCGGTTGCGGATTGCCGCAGAGCAGGGATCCGTCCGGTTATGATTACCGGTGACCATAAAATTACGGCTTCTGCGATTGCCAAAGAAATTGGAATCCTGCAAGACGGAGATCGGGCAGTGGAAGGCAGTGAATTGGAAAAGATGACCGATGAACAGCTGCGGGAAGAAGTGGAACATATTTCCGTATATGCCCGGGTATCGCCGGAACATAAAATTCGAATTGTACGCGCATGGCAGGATCGCGGGCATGTAGCGGCAATGACCGGGGACGGCGTCAATGACGCGCCTGCCCTCAAACAAGCGGATATCGGCATTGCGATGGGGATTACCGGTACAGAAGTATCCAAAGATGCCGCTTCTATGATTTTGACGGACGATAACTTCGCAACCATTGTAAAAGCAGTTGCCAACGGCAGAAATGTATATACTAATATCAAAAATTCCATTCAATTCCTGCTTTCGGGGAATTTGGCGGGGATTTTGGTGGTAGTGATCACATCTTTGTTTGGACTGCCACTGCCTTTTACGGCGGTACAACTGTTGTTTATTAACCTGTTGACGGATAGCCTGCCCGCTCTGGCGGTGAACATGGAAAAACCGACCGGGGATCTGCTGGATCAGAAACCAAGAAATCCCAAGGAAGGCATTTTGACCAGAGATTTTCTGCAGACCTTAGGTGTGCAGGGAACTTTGATAGCGGCTACAACTATGGCAGCATTTTATTTAGGTGTTTCCATTAGTGATGGTATGGCATGTACAATGGCATTTGCCACATTGTGTCTGGCGCGTCTGTTCCATGGCTTTAACTGCCGCGGCGCACATTCTGTTTTCCGTCTGCCTTCCAATCCATACAGCTTAGGTGCGTTCTGTTTGGGTGCACTGCTGCTGATGCTGGTACTGTTTGTGCCGATGCTGCACGGATTGTTTGATATTGACGATGCATTGACAGCGCAGAATATTTTGCAAATCATCGGACTGGCATTTGTGCCGACCCTGCTGATTCAACTCTCCAGAGTTGTTAGAGGAAAATAATGACCGCTTTTCTGTAGCCTGCGTTGCGCAGCTATGGAAAGTTTTCGATGGTACCCCGTATCTCCCTCCCATATTTGGATACGGGGTATTTTTTGTGTTTTTGTATCATGACAGATATTACGATTTGATTAAGGCTTTCTTACGAATGGCGGAAACGGGTTGTGTATTCCTCAAAATTGGTATAAAGTAACATTAAGATAACATAAAAATCGAATGAGAATCCGATGAAAGTTAGCGTACAATGGAAGGAAGAGAAAAGCCATGATGGGGGTGTGAATCATGAGAAAACGCAAAAAATGTACCATTTTGACAGCAGTGGTGGCTTCGCTTGCGCTCAGTACGACCGTATGGGCAGCGCCAAGGGATATACAAGGGCACTGGGCGCAAAGTACAATCAACACATGGGTAGAGCGCGGAGACATCAGTGGGTATCCGGATGGAACGTTTCGTCCCAATGGATACATTACACGGGCAGAATTTGTGATATTGGTAAACAATGCGATGGGATATACACAAACGGGCTATGCTTCTTTTGCGGATGTGCCGTCCTATTACTGGGGTAGAAACGCCATCCGCACCGGGGTAGCGGCAGGCTATATCTCCGGCGATGGGGACGGTTCGTTCCGACCCAATGACCCGGTCACCAGACAGGAGGCAGCAGTTATGATTTCACGTATCCTGCAGCTAGGTCAGGATAACGGAGCAGCGGCAGAATACCGGGATTTATCCGCAATGTCCCGCTGGGCGATAGGGCAGATCGGCAGTGTCAGTGAAGCCGGCATTATGGCAGGGTATCCGGATGGAACGTTTCGTCCGCTGAATCTGCTGACCAGAGCGGAAGCGGTGGTATCTCTGGATAAGACGATGCAGTATGAAGCTGAGGATACGCAGGATGACAAAGATACGGATACAGAGGATAAAACGGATACAAAAAATATGACGCTGACCAAAAATCGCTTGGAAGATGAAACCATTACTGGGGATTTGACGATATCGGAACGTTTGGGCAGCAAATCTGTGACGTTGGACAATGTGACAGTGAAAGGAAGACTGATTGTAGACGGCGGCGGTACGGTAACGCTGCGAAGCTGTGATATTGATGAATTGGTATTGGACCAGAAGGATGTGACCATCCAAGCAACGGGTAAAACCGATATTCAAAATACAACGTTCCGAAAAGCGGCGAAACTCAGCGGCGGCGAATATCAAACGGTTGTGATTGAGAAAGAATTTTCCAGCGATGTCATTATTGATGCGGATGTACGCAATCTGACACTGGATGCCGAAACCGATGTTCGGCTGCTCTCTGACGCAAAGATTCGCCATTTTGAGATCACCAAAAACGCTGATCGGGCAACCATTGATTTTTCCGATGCGCAAGTGGATGATATGGATATTTATGATAAAATTACAATTACCGGTGAGGGTGACATTGATACCATGACAGTTTATGTCAGTGGAGTAACCTCCAGTATCCGACCGGATACGGTAAAGACGAAAGAGAAAGCAGATGAACCAGAGTATACGGATGAGGATGATTGGGGAAGTTCTGGCAGACGATATCGAAGTATCCGTGTATCTGCGGACCGCAGCGGCGGAACATACAATCATGTAACGGTGACAGCGGATGGCGTGGATTTGAAGAACATGACCGTACGAAGCAATTTGTATATTGATTCGGCAGTTGCAGACGGCGAAGTGACCGCAGAAAACTTGACTGTGCGGGGCAATGTGTATATCAACGGCGGTGGCGACGCATCTGTGGTATTCCAGAACTGCCGGGTAAATGGCAATATTTATGTGAATAAAACGGTAAACGGAGAACCGGTAGCAGTGAAATTTGACCAGACGACGGCACAAAACTGCAAAGGAACTGTCATTGTCCAAAATAATGGCGCGGTATTGGCACCAACGGATTCCGCTTCTGAGGTGAAACTGCCCAAAGTAACAGTAGAAACACAAAAAGCGGTGGCAATTCAGACCAATGTAGCGGAACTGCGGGTAACCGTGGATCAGAGTGCCTTAACCATTGGCGGTATTGTGGATTGGTTATGGACGGATCATACAGTGTTTATGACCCTCGTTGGCAACGGTGAAGTACGGAAAACAGATGGAGCAGTAACAGAAACCATTGCGGTAGAAAGCATCCAGCTGGATGAAACGACACTGAAACTGACCGAAGGGGAAGCAAAACAGCTGAAGGCAACGGTGAACCCAGAGAATGCAACAAATCGAACCGTGGAATGGAAGAGCAGTGATACAACGATTGCAACGGTAGAGGAAACAGGTAAGGTAACGGCTGTGAAAGCGGGCGATGCTACGATTACAGCAACGGCAGATGGTGCAAAGACGGCAGAGTGTCAAGTAATAGTAGAACCGAAGATTGTGCCGGTAGAAAGCATCCAGCTGGATGAAACGACACTGAAGCTGACCGAAGGGGAAGCTAGACAGCTGAAGGCAACGGTGAACCCAGAGAATGCAACAAATCGAACCGTGGAATGGAAGAGCAGTGATACAACGATTGCAACGGTAGAG
>DXEB01000034.1 GCA_019115165.1 Candidatus Anaerotignum merdipullorum
TAATAATCTGTCGGATTTGGTCTTTTGCTACTGCCATAAATAAACTCCTTTTCGATAAGAATTGTCATATCTATAATTCTTACCAAAAAGGAGCTATTTTTTACCAAAGCCACAAAGTTTTTTACACTACCGCCGGTGGTGTCGTATATGCCGCCGATGTGTGATTTAGATTACTATAGCATTCACAACAAATCAGTTTCGCACATCAAACTCAGATACATATTCCTTTTGCACAGCAAAACATATCTTTGATTACATCTTTTCCACACTGCCCATTCCTAAAGTTGTTTTTATACCAACCCCGGTATATTCAGAAAACGACACAAGCAACTGCCAAAGATTTTCGAGCGGCTGCGGCAGTTTTGACTCAATGACCAATTCACCAAAAAATCCGGGAACTCGTATTCCTTTCAGAGGAAATCTCGTAGTTTTCAATTTGTAATCCACAATCAGCAAATTTTCTTCCATCGCACTGACTGCGTCTGCATCATCGATTTGCGCCTCCGGAAAGCAATCATTCCATTTGTGGACCAAACTGTTTAAAAGCAGAGCAACAGATGGTAAAACCGTATACTTGCCACGCTGTTTAAATGCTGTCGGCGTTAAAAAACACAATTCTACACGGCTTTCTTCCGTCTGCTCCATGCGCACCGTCCGAAGAAATTGCGCAAACGACGTAATCTGCCTTTTTTCACATAATTCTAAATCCAGTGAAATCACACGAAGAGTAATATGATTCAGCCGCTCCAGTATGGGCGCAAACAGTTCAGCAGTTTCCTTTGAGAGAAAGCTGATCTTCCAGATATTCTGCTCACGGGCACGATCATACCAAATCGCCTGTGCGATACAAGAACTTTCAGACTGATGGAGCGCATTCCCCATCTCCGCCGAAACCTGTTCAAGAAGCCATGCGTAAATCGCATATGCATACCTCGATGAAATCATTTTTTCGGTAGGACATGATATAATAAATCGATACTGTGTCATCATCGGATCATAACCTCACAAACGCCATATGGATATAATGCTCCATTGTATTTTGTGTATTTGAGCATATGCGGTGAGATCCCTGTTTCCACATCAAAATCATGAATACCTGTTTTCTCACTGTTCCTCGGAAAAAGCCATTTCATAATTTCGGCAGTCTCCTCTAAACCTTTTTCCGCGCCCAAATACACATATGGAATCGTTTTGGAGAAATATCCCGATCCGCCGCCTAAAACAATGGCATTTTCATAAGAAATTCCTGCATCTCCGTCAGGCCGCTCAAAGCTGCTGTCAAACTGTTCCTCATAAAAATGACTGTATTTCTGAATCGTCTGCAAAATTGTGCTTGCTGTAATTGTATTTTTCAAAACAGACTGATCCAATGTAACCGTAAAACTGATTTCTGTTCCCGGTTTCACGCATTCCCGGCAAACGTTCACACGGTTTTGGTTTCCATCGGGACAAACATCGATCTTCTGACACAATATCATCTGCTGATCCGATATCACTCCACTGTCCGAAACTGAAACGCCCCGCATGATACTGTTGACAGGATCATTTTTGATTTCACCGGAAACTTTCTTCTGTAAAGACAGCGTATGAAAATACGCGCCTTCCAGCTCACCCATTCTCAGGCTACTCTCTTTCTTATTCTTACCCTTCGGCCAACTCCCTTTTTTCTCACGGGAAATCAGATCGCACAGCAAAATAGTGCGAAGTGCGCCCTTTAAACTGCTGCCTGGAATATATGCATCTCCATTCGCACCACGCATAAACGCATGGAGTTCCTGCAGCGGTTTATTTTCTGAAAGTGCATCAGCTGCACTGACCTGATATTTTGTAATACGTTCTATTTGTTCTGCAGAAAACCTGCACTCATGACTTAAAAATGCATACAAATTTTTTGGCTGATTCAAGACAAACGCTTCATATACATCGATACAGTTTCGCTCAATTAACAAACGAAAAAAAGCATCCTGATCTATAATCGAAACAGTCTTTTTCTGTGATTGATAACAATATTCATGCTTATGATATGTTAATCCGCTGCCGATAAACAGAGGGGAACGTGCCCGCAGAACCATTTCAAACTGCTGCAAATGTCCCAGATTTCTCATCACAACACCCCCAGAAAAAGAGGTTTCCCATAGCGATAGACCGCATGATCGGAAATTCTCCCAACCTCATGAAGCGCACCTCGATACCGGACACTTGACACTGAGCCGGCCGCAAAGAAATACTGTGTTCTTTTTTTGTGCATCGATGCTGATGTGCCTTCCGGACGGATAAATCCACCACGCCGAATCAGCTGATAATACATCTTTGGCACGATCGATTCCATCTCATCCTCTTTGGGCAAGCTCGCGGTCAGCAAAACCTGACGGCCTGCATCCGAATTGGATAACGCCTCATACAGCCACTGTGTCTGTTCATCAAAGTATTCATTTAAATAAATTTGATCTTCCACCCAAAACTTCCCGTAACCACTGCTGATCTTCCCGCCGATTCCGCTCAATCCAAGTGCATCCAGCAGTGTCCGAATCCACGTCTCCTGTTCATCGTCTTTATACGCAGCAATAAAGTATAATCCGGCATTGGGATAAAAATAGGTAACTCCCACTTGATATGGTGTGCTTTGGATACCGTTTGGATATGAGATTTTTGTCGTTTCAACACATTGTGAAAAGCTCTGATCGATTTCCTTTGCATCAAACGGCACACCGGTATCAACCGACGCAAAAAACGACTGATATGCACGTACCGGAATCCATTTCACACGCTTCATTTCTTTTCGGGAATGTTCCGGCACATCACTGCGTTCATTTCCAATCAGCACCGGTTTCGGAAGATAAAAATCCTCATCTTTCCATGGGAAACTGTCAGAAAGCAATAGTTCATCCCTCTGCACCTGCTCACATAACTTTTGAACACCATCGGTCCCGTACAGCGACAGCGCCGTATGACAAAGCGCAGAAAACAATGTGTCTGCACAGAAATATTCTCCCGAAGTATACAAAGAAAGCGCAGAATCCGACAGACCAAAGTGAGCTGCGGTATGAAACTTCAATTTAAACAGAGAATAATTCATCACTGCTCACCTTTTCAAAAAAAGCTGTCCATGCATCTGTTTCAATCTGGTTGTCAAAAGAGGATACCGCAAAATTCTGCAGTTTGATCCGACCGCTTCCGCGTGAACCATGTCCTCCTAAATAATCCCACTGCAATAGCTTCATTCCCCTTGCAAGCAGCTGCATATCATCTGCGATTTCATCCTGATTTACCGCTTCATATACGATCGTTCCTTTGAAAACGGTTCCCGGAACAACGCGTTCGATCTGCCGTGGATTTGCAACGGAAGTTCTGCGGTCAATACTGTTTTCCCACTTCACTTCTGTAATTCCAACCTCTTTCATCTGCTCTGCATTCTTTACAAAGCAATCAGCAAACTGCAGTCGTGCACAGCGCGGCGAGCACGCATTCTCACCTTTTCGTCCTGCTGTTCCAAACAAACGAAGAATTTTCTCATCATCCCAAGCAAAATCCGGCATTTTTTCGATATCACCAGAGAAACTGCGCGCCAAAAGGGTGCGTAGCTTTCCTTTTAAGCTGCTTCCCGGAATGATGGGCAGCTGTGTCATCGGATCGCGGATCACCGGACTGTCCACTGCACCGATTGCAGAAAATGTACTGGAACCGCCAATATGCATGCCGGTCTTTACAACCATCTCAAACTGAATCAAAATTTTTCCATACATGATTGCTCACCCTTCATTCAAATGATAAAACCGATGATATGCGACAAGCGCTTCCATATAGTGCGTGAATCTCAAAAACTTTTCTCGGTCATTCTGAATATCCTTGAGGTAACCTAACAGATTGGACTGGCTTACAAATGCTTCAACCGATTTTTCCCGTCCTGCTTCATAAAGAATGCGGATCTGTACATTCCGGAGTTTGAACGAACTGTCTGCTTCCATTGTTTTTTCCAAACGCAGACGCTCGACATGATAGATATCAATGATCAGAGAAAATAAATTCCGCAGCTTACTGCTTGAAATCGGTCTCCCTTTATCAGAGCCGGCTATTTTTTCAATCACACGCTCTGCCTCTTCCACATAGTTTTCCGGCAACGGCTTTGGTGTTATGATTTTTTTCTTTTGATTGATTTTTCCCTGTTGATCCATTCGTCTGCCTGCTCCAGCAGATGGATTTTGTTGATGCGGACGACTATTCGATTGATTCGCCATTTTTTGTTATCTCCCCTCTGTTTTGATACACATAAAGCAAAAACGATAGAATCAGCTGCGCACGATTTTCTCTTGTGAACGCCCAGTCGTACATGTTATCAGAAAATGTCTTATAGCGCTTATATTTTGGATCATCCTTCGGCGGTTCAAGCCGTGCCAGCAAATAAGCATACCGTGCCAAGGACAGCCGTCCGTCCTTTTGATTTGCTGTCCGCAAGAGCTCCATCATCTGATATAAAAAGGCGTTTCCGCGCTCTTGCTCAAAATCTACAAAAAACGTTTCCAGCGTCGAAAGCTTCTCTGCCAGAATTCCCGTTTGGAACGTTTCCCAATCATAGATATACTCTGCACCTGTATCAAATAGCGTGATTGCATTTTTTCCCGGATGCGCTTTTGAAGCGTCCTCCAGCTCTTTTGTCTGATATGCCGCCATTCGAATCGGATAATGATCATGAAACATACCGATTCCACAACTGATCGTCAGTGTGCCGCAGGTATACGCACAAAATGCCTCGCGGATTCTCTGCGCCGCTTCAATCACATCATCCCATGCGCCCACCAAAAAGACATCGTCACCGCCGGAATATACAATCGCTGTTTGAAGCGGCAGTTTGTTTTGATAATCACCGCTCAGCACCGCGTTGATATAAAAGCGGAAAAACAACGACATTTGTCTCGAAAATGCAGAGGTTCTGGAGAGTGTTACATAATGAAACCGTTTGTCTGCCTCCGACTGCTCCGGATGTTCAAATCCGGAAATAAACGCCTGTCCCAGATCATCCACGTCCATACGGCAAATGCCGATGCGTGAAATGCCGCGCGCCTGTGACGCCAGCACGTCCATCCGATTGCTCGCGGCATAGTTTCCGACAAACAGGCGCGTGCTGTACCGCAATCCGGTACAAATCTGGTTAATCGTATATACACGCACAATCGAATCGGTTTGCTTCAACACACGGCGAACCGATTCTTCGTCTGTAAAGCACAAATAAGCCGTCCCTTCCATACAGGGAAGCGGCACAGCTTCCTTTGAGGATTCACAGCTTACCGAAAGTACCTGCTTTGACATGATTTTCTCGGACAGCTCCTCAAACCGCCGGCACCATGGACAAAGCATGCCGTCTCCGTCCTTCGGCGAGACCAATCGATCCGCTCTGCCGCAGATCCGGCACTCCCGCATACCGTCGCCCATCTCTTCATGGTTGAGTGCAAGCAGCTGCTTTACAGAATACCGATGCACCTTTTTCTGTGCAACCGCACGGGATACCCGCCGGAACATCTCCTTATACGGCGCCTGTGCCGCAGGCGTATTCGTCAAATCATTGGCACTGCACATCGTCCAGCCGTCCGCCAGATACAGCGCATTCCCGAATTCCTGAATCATCCAGTCATTAAACCGTGTATTCCATTCGACAATCGTCCGCCGGCTCGTTTCCGTATTCGGAAGAAGCAGATAGCAATGTCCGCCGCCGCTGTACAGCAAATTGGCGCGGCTCATTCCGCACAAGCGCAGTAATTCGTCAATATAGTGCTCCATCGCCAATTCAAGAAAAAAGGAACGGCTTCTCAGTGATCGGAGCGCATTGGCGGTTGCCACGGTATAAATAAACTTTTGAATGCCGGAAAAATCGGCGGAATACAGCAAAAACGCCGGAACATCCCAAAACGCTTCTTCCTCTTTAAATAACACGCGGTGATAATCGGTTTCTCCCTCTGCGGTCAGATATTCACTGATGCAGGCGGCCGCCGCACCGGTGATCTTCTGATGATCATACAGCGAAATATCAGGACTTTCCTCCAGACTGGTACTGGACACAACGGTGCTTGTGAAGCTTTCCAGCACAACCAAAAGAGAATTGATCCATGCCTCGCTCATTTCGGGGATAGCGCACAGTCCGTCCTTTAATCCGTTGAGCAGCGCTTCATACTGCACACTACTGATCCTTATTTTTTCGGACGATTCCGGCATCCGCAGTGTCTGATCGAGCGCACGAAGCTGTACAGCTTTGTGCGGATGATGTCCTTTCATATGTGTGAACACCGGCGACAGCGGCATACTGCGGTCAAAGCGAGCGGTATTTTCGGAATCGATTTTTCGGCGGTCAGCTGCGGCGGCAATGTTGTCCGCGACATAAACAATGTACGCCGGACTGTCCGACGGCAGAACGGCATCTTTGAGCTGTCTGGCATGATGATAGCGTACACAGTCCAAAAGCGGCGCCGCTTTGCTCCACTCCACAGGGAGCGACGCGAACCATTTCGCACCGGACACGCTGTGATTTTCACTGCCAGCGCCGGCACGAAACACCATCTTTCCAAGATCGTGAATCAAGCCGCCCCAGCAGGCAAGCAATGTATTGGTTTGCATGCAGTTCCTTCTTTCTGTTTGACGTCCCCTTACGGGGATGTGTTGATTCCAAGTATGGGACTTGACGTAACAATGTTTGACTTGAAGTTACCGTCCCCTCGCGGGGATGTGTTGGTTCTGCAAGTAGAGTGTAACACACATCACCGGAAAAAGCGTTACCGTCCCCTTGGGGGGATGAGTTGATTCACGGCAAGTTTTATTGTTCTTGCGATAACTGGACAGTTTCCGTCCCCTTGCGGGGATGAGTTGATTCAATATTTGGAAATTATTTAATTTATTATAAAAGGAGTTTCCGTCCCCTTGCGGGGATGAGTTGATTCCACGACGGAGCTTGGGGCAATGGTTGGCAAATCGAGGTTTCCGTCCCCTTGCGGGGATGAGTTGATTCGTCTGACACTTTTGAACTCGAGCCTGCAAAAGCATGTTTCCGTCCCCTTGCGGGGATGAGTTGATTCCGAGAATACAATGGGCGGATATGACAGCACCGACGTTTCCGTCCCCTTGCGGGGATGAGTTGATTCTGTACAACAAAAAACAGATTATGCACAATGCATGGAAGTTTCCGTCCCCTTGCGGGGATGAGTTGATTCGCAAACGGCTGCTTATGTTGCCAGGTATGTTTTGAAGTTTCCGTCCCCTTGCGGGGATGAGTTGATTCCATGAAGTAATCAGTGAAAATCAGCGTGTGTTTTGTTTCCGTCCCCTTGCGGGGATGAGTTGATTCCATTATTTCACGCTGTGGTATGGGGATATCACAGTTTCCGTCCCCTTGCGGGGATGAGTTGATTCTTGTTGGCGATTGCCAAGGCACTCCATGTGGCACCAGTTTCCGTCCCCTTGCGGGGATGAGTTGATTCGTCCAGTCTATGATTGGATTAATTGCATGCCCGTTTCCGTCCCCTTGCGGGGATGAGTTGATTCGCGGAAGTAGAGGCGCTCGAAAAGGCAGAGACAGAGTTTCCGTCCCCTTGCGGGGATGAGTTGATTCCCGCGAAGATCGGCAGTTCCGGCGATTATGCGTGGAGTTTCCGTCCCCTTGCGGGGATGAGTTGATTCGGATTACCTTGTCCGAGTGGGAGCAGCACGATGATGTTTCCGTCCCCTTGCGGGGATGAGTTGATTCTTATACAAAGGCGAAGTAGTAAAAGATTTTGTGGTTTCCGTCCCCTTGCGGGGATGAGTTGATTCTCGCGGATATTTGCCGTGAGTTCGGCGTAAACGTTTCCGTCCCCTTGCGGGGATGAGTTGATTCACATACGCAATAAAAAACAGAGCCTGTGATTTTAGTTTCCGTCCCCTTGCGGGGATGAGTTGATTCAAGAGGATCGTGCTAAAATTTGCAAAAGTGGGAGTTTCCGTCCCCTTGCGGGGATGAGTTGATTCAAGTCAAGGAGGATATAACGATGACAGTATTAATCAAGTTTCCGTCCCCTTGCGGGGATGAGTTGATTCAGCAAAATCAGCCAATATTCTGCGCTTATTAGCCGGGAATACTGTCTGATTTTGACTGTTTTCAGTATATCATAAAAAGAAACTTTCTGCAAGCATTAAAAAAAGAGAAAAAATCAGGTGCGAACCGGATGATTTTTCCTCTTTTTTCAGTCTGACAGCCGGCGCTTCGCACCAATCAGTGATGCACCGAGATATACTGGTTGCATTTTTCATAGATGTGAAACAGCGCAGGATCACACTGCGGATAAACCGCGATGAGCGCACGCTCGATCTCCCGCACCAGCGACTGCGTATTCATTCCGATGCACTGCTCGATTTTTTCATCCGTCAAATGAACCAAGTCATGCGCCGCACTGTTGCGGAACTGCGCATTTAACCGTTCACATGTTTGAAACAGCGAGACAAGCTGTTTGATTTGCACCTGCTCCTGTTCGGTCAGTGGTTGTTTGATCTGCCCGATCACGCTTTCCAAAAACAGATTATAGATAAAGATGCTGGGCGCATTTTCCTTAAGGACTGGCTTCTTTCTATCAAGCAGTTTTTGATCCAATTTCTGCGCTATCTGCGGAAGCTTTTCATGAAGTTTCTGCGCAGATAATTTTCGGTATTTCCCATAGTCTGTATCCAGCAGTTCTTTCATCGAAACACCGCAATACTTCCGCAGGAGCACATCCAAATACGCCTCCTGCAAACGAATGAGAAACGGATTCAGCCGCAGAACAAAATCCGTATACCGCTCAGCGATCTGGAAATTTTTCATCATCAAAAAGTATTCGCTGACCTGTCTGTAATCCGAAAGATCCCCTGCGCCCGGCTTGCATGGATACGGCGCAAATCCGAGTTCCAGTCCGCGCAGATGCTTCTTTGCCTCATTGTCGTTGAGGCTGTTGCGCGCATGCAGATGTGCTACCAGTTTCATAAGCGGCTCGGACAGACACTGCTTCATTTCAAGAATTGCACCATAGTCACGGCGGCGCAGAAGCGCTTCCACCTGCGCCCACTGTGCCTGACGATGCAGTGCAAACAGCTTCGGTTCCACACATCGATTCTCTGCCTCCAGTTCGTTCTCATTCAGCTCTGCAAATTCAAGTTCCAGCTCCACATCATACGCCTTATCATTCGACCGCGAAGTGGTTCCAGCTTTCCGTTCAAAGTTTTTTACCTGAATTCCCCGCGTGCGATAGCGCAGATCAAGCACAAACTGCGAAAGAATCATCTGCATCTGCGGTGTCCCGGAACTTAGGTTGATTAAGATTTCCGCATCCGGATACTGCTTCGAAAATGATGCAAACGCTTCATATAATGGTTCACTGAGCTCGTCCAAATCCGATGCGTCATAAATTTGATTTTCCGCCCGCACAAAGTCCGGTGCATATCCGTCCCATCGTTCCCGCATATGATCAAGCATTTTCTCATATCGCCGGTCTTTTTGATCCAATTCTGCAATTTCCGGTGTTAAAAAAATACAAACGGCTTTCGGGCGATAATGCCGCATAATATGCATCAATCCGCCGTCATGCTCTCCCCGTGCCGGATCTGTCGTTCCCACACAGCTGAATAAAATTTGTTCTGTCATTTCTAACCTCCAAACGTATGATTGCGATAAAAGCAATCAGCAAACGCAGATAATCCTCAACAAATAAAACCTCATAAACATATTTCCGCTTCAATGATTTCCGGAATCCTGTCGCGGACAAGTTTATGATACTGTTTTATGTTTTCACCTCTTTTGAAAACGATCCATCCAGGATTTTTTAAACGGTATATCGAAAAATGTTTTTGCCTCTTCTAAATTCATCACAACCCACTCTCTGGATTTATGTGCCTCAAGTGTTTCAGGAAGCTCCTTTAAAATACGATCCGCCTCCCAAGTCGCACCGGCATTATACCGAATTTCATGATTCCGCTCAGAAATGTCAAAGGAAGAACGGCTGGTATTCCAAGCATTGCGAATAGTTTTGATTGCATAGCTACCAGTCACCTTTTCACTGAAATAATCTTCTAAAGTAAGAAGGCGTATATACTGTGGGCTATCTTCTTTTGAATATTCATGAAAGATATCTGTCAGCACCCGGGAGGATTCAGCCAGAATATCCGGCGCACTCTCGGATTCATCACTCTTCATCTCCTCCAGCAAATCCGACACGATTTCAAGCATCCTTCGCAGATACTCCCGATAGAAAGCTGTTCCAACTTCTCGTTGCACGGTACGAACAACACTGCTGCGCATAACCTCCGTATTTGTAAGCCCCGCCTGCACACGGCAGATTACAGTACGGCGGATCACCTCAGGCGCAACCGCTTTTACATCTTCGTTTGCGCTGATAACCACCGCTGGATAGTGAAGTAATCCATCAGCCACACCAAAGTCATCATTCTTAATCGTTTCAATCGCATGTTGATTAAATCGTGAATTTGTCAAATCATCCACAATAATGGGAGCACCCTTTACCATATGCTTAAGTCCCTCAATACCAGAACGAGTAAAATCAGGCGCGGAAATTTTCGTCTTCTGCCCTATCATCATCTTGAGCAAAGTTTCTAAAAAGCTGGTTTTTCCCGCTTTACTCTGACCATATACTAAACCAAATACGGGATACGGTAGTAAGTTTTGATTGTATCGCACCGCCATATCCCGCATACGAGCCATAAACGGCGTACAGAAAAACCAGTTGGCAAACTCAAAGTATCTTCGCTGCATCCCAATTATATCGCCATGGAATTTCTGATATCCTTCCATATATTTTAAAAAAAGAGAAACATCGTTTTCGATTTCTGCGGCAGACGGATGCAGATCCAAATCAACACCATTAAGACGTACTGCTTTTTCATCGCAAAGCACTTCAAGCTGCGGATACTCACTTTGCAGTTCTTTTTCTTTTGTTTTTGTAGCAACCACTTGCCGGCGGATTGTTTTGATTTTCTCCGGAGAAAGCAGCAGCTTTCCCTTCTTATCCGGTTTAGGAACAGAAGGGGCGAATTTTCCGGCTAAATTCTTAACATCCAAAATAAAGCGTACTTCTTCTTTCGCTTCTTCAACAGGCTGCAAAACCAACACCTTTTTCGCTTTGACAGTTTTGGCAATGGGCAACTCTTCCATATTTTCTCCATCGTCAGCGCAAACTAAGGTCTCTTTCGCTATCTGATCGGTGCAGTCCTCGCGCAGCTGGCAATAACAGTTCCAATACCAATCATAAGCGGCATCTCCGTCCAGATAACAAATATTTTCCCGTTGATAACCGCCAAATGCCGCACGAGACAGATTGGCGGAACCCATAATCACCCGCCTGCGTCCATCGTTACTGGATAATAGATAAATTTTTTCATGCGACAGCACACTGCGTGCCACAAAGAAACGCAGCGTTCCATCATCAATGCGAGAAATAAGATCCAACTTCATCTTACCGGCGGTTTCTCGCATACGCTCCACCATTTTGCACTGATAAGCCATAACCTCCTGCAAGGAATAGGAAATAACCTCATCGCAGCCGAACAAAATCTCTGCTTCGTCAAAAAGACCAATCAACTGGTAGACAAAATCAATTCCGGAAGAATAGGTAATGGCATGAAGTGTATCGAACCCGGAAAAAAGCTCCTGCCAAGATCGTGTTTCTGCACCGGCGAAGTCCATTTTGACAACATCAATGGCAGATAAAGGACTACTGCCAATCCTCTCCTGAGTATCTTCTGCCATATCAAACAGTGATATCGTTTCCATTACGTTTTTCCCCCAATCTGTTAGCGTGTATATTTCCTCAAATCATAAACTTACCATTATCCCATATCAGCGCGGCTACTGCTTCTGCCATTCTTGTTCACCTTTTTATATTTCCTCAATGCCAAGCTTCTTTAAATACGCATATGTTCCATCATAAAACTCCGGAAGACGTGTGCTGTCCTCCCAAAATCCGCTTGGATTCTTATTTGCATTACCGGAAGGCACACAAATCACCATTCCTGCTCTTGCCCTTGTGAGAAGAACCCGATAAGCGTTCAGCATATACTTCATAAGTTCCTGCTTGCTTTCGCTGCTCGGTATTTGTTCGACCCATTTGGTCTGTCCATTAAATCGGTAAAAGCGCCATTTGCCGGCATCGTATCGCATATCGGCATCCCACAAAAGACAGGTATAATCGAGCTCCAACCCCTGAACCTGAATCTCGGTTGCAGCATCCTCAAGATAATTCGATGACCTTGTATCTGTCTTATCTTCTAAAAACCAATGGACAGCATTTTCATCACCGGACGGCAGAACGTGGATGGCCAACGGTTTAAATCTCGCCGACTCTTTCGTTACAAGAATGCCTGTCCGTTCCGTACCTCTTACTTTGCTATGCAGCCATTCTCTTGCTTTTTTCATATCCCTTGTCAAAACAATCGGATACCTGTCCTTAATTTCCCGGTAAAGCTCCGCCGCATTCGGTTCAATCGCCAGCAGTGCATGAACAAAGGCGGAAAGCTTTTCTGCTCTGTACGACCGGAGAGAAACACCGAGGTGCAGGCTTTCAGAATAGGTGACGCTTTTATTCTCCGCCAAAAGCGCATTGACCCTGCCTTCCGCATACTCCGGTTCTGTCAGCTTTGGGGATATATACACTTTCCAATGTGGGAACTTTTCATTCAGCGCATCGATCCATTCGGATATACCGGCTTCTCCGGTGTTAATTTCCTGACCGCCTCCGACCAGACAGATAATCGTTGCCCAATCCTCTCTCTGGTCAAGCGACCAGATAAGGAAAGCTGCTTCTGACAATGGGAAATTGGGAACCTTTAATTTGTTTCCGTAGGTTCCGCCGCGCTTTAGATAATCGGCAAGTCTCTTATGTGTCCATGAGCGCTGCGCCTCGTCAAAAATCGCCACATGTTCCACCTCGCCATAGCCGGCTTTCGCCAACTTCACTGCTTTTTCAGGGTCAATTTCCAAGACGCCGTTTTCAACGGGATTCTTTATCTTCGCCAGCATATTATCCCGATATCGGTGAATCATCTGAATAAACTTTCCTACCTCACGGCGGGAATCCGACAGCTTTTTATTTTCTTTTCTGTCACGGCATTTTTGATAATTATCTTTCGCAAGCGCTTCGGTAAGCACTGCCACAAGCGGACCGTTACCCGAAAGATAAACGGCTCCCTCATCTTCAACCGGTGTGTCCTTCCCCTGATAGGTTTGCTTGACTGCAACATCAAGACCGACAAGTGTTTTTCCAGCGCCTGGCACACCCGTCACAAAGCAGATGCTTTTTTCTCGATTTAATTTGCTTTTCTGTATCACGTCAAGAATGTAGGAAATCGTTTGATCAGTGGAAACCTGATCCGCTTCATGTCTCGTAATATTTTCCACCGAATGATTTTCATAAAGCGTTTTTGCCGCTTCCACAATCGTCGGGGTAGGCGCATAGGGACTGATTATCCAATCTTTATTTACTGCCGTTTCATTAGGAAATCTATTGAATACTTGTACGATTGTATTTAATAAGCTTGTTTCTCCGGTTACCAGCGGATTTACGACTCTGTCATCATAAACCGACATCTGCACAGAAGTGGTATGATCTGAAAATTTGGTGGCAACCAAAATAGGAACGATGACTTTTTCCTGACTAAACTTATGGAAGTTTTTCAGATCTAAAGCATAGTCCAAGACCTGGTCTACATCGGCTTCAAATATTTTGGATTCTCCGACTTTAAATTCAAGACAGAATACAATTCCGCGGTATAGCAGCACAACATCAATTCTTTTTCCAAGGCGCGGAATATCGTATTCAAAAATGATTTGCCCGGTTTGATCCGGCAGCGCAGAAAGAACACTCTTCATAATCTCAATTTCGCTCTTCCATGCTTCTCTGGTGGTAGTAAGAGTATCGCCGTGATAGCCGTCACAAAGCATCCCGAAAACAGAATCTGTACTTTGCGACAAGAATGACAAAAAATCACTATGATATAAACAGCGCGGATTTTTAACCATATCAAATATCCTTTCTTTTCTGCCCGCTCTTTTTCAGAAACAAACCAAATAAAACGGTTATCTCTCTGTCAAAGGCAGATTGGTGATCGCTTGCATTGAGCACCGCAGATATGCCGAACGGCAAGGATGATTTACCGATAACACTTTCATTTCAGAACTGCAAATTCTTATTGTTTGAATCCGCGTTAAAAAACATAATGTAGTAGATCGGTATATAGGTTATCTTGCCTTTTTGCGTGACTTTTCTTTCATTAGATACAACGAATGCTTTTTTGATATGATAATCTTCGTTTCGAACAAATGTGTTCAATGCGCTGTGCACGGTATAGTCCTTACCCGACTTTACTTCGATCGGCACGGCGGAAAGGCTGTCATAATCATCAATCAGATAATCAACCTCACCCTTGTTGCGGTTGTCATAATAAAAGAGTTTATGACCGTGCGCGATCAATTCGCTGGCAACAACTGTTTCATACACGGAGCCCAGATTGATACTTCTCTCATCATTCAGCACAGCTTTAATATTGTTTCCGTAAAGAATACTCGTAAGAATACCGACATCATTCAGATAAAGTTTCAGCAGATTCTTTCCGGTAGATTCAATAAGGGGGAATGTCGGGTTGGAAATTGCCTGAACATTCAATGCGATACCTGCGCTTATTAGATAATCGAATTCGTCGGCATAATGACCAAACGTCTTTCCTCTCTTATTCTCTATGTTTTGTACGACAACTCTTTTTTTCTTGTTCTCCATATTAGAGGGAATCAGATCATAGATTCTGCGAATTTTCAATTTCATTTCATCGTCATATTTTGAAGCATCTGCAGCATAGTAATCGTGAATTTCATTTTGGATGTCACGGACAGCCTGAATGTTTTTTGTTTCAAGATAGGCGTTAACCGCATCGGGCAATCCGCCTACAAGCAAGAATTTGCGGAATAAATCCAGCATTTTATTGTGCATGGACTCATCTAATGCTTCAAATCGTTCAAACTTTTTACGCATGGAAGAAATTGTAAGCTCGTTCATTCCGTTGGCATAAAGAAATTCCTCAAAATCCAGTGGGAACATTCTAACCTTTCGAATGCTACCCATTGGGATGGATGTGGTTTGCGATAACGTAACACCTAAAAGCGATCCGCTGGCAATATAAGTGAACTTATTATCTTGCGACAGGAATTTCAGCAGAGTGAGTAAATGAGGATAAGCTTGTATTTCATCAATAAAAATCAGCGTGTTTTCTTTACTCTTCATTTTATTTCCTGCAAGCATACTGACCTGCAGATAAAAATCTTCTACGGTTTTTGTGTTTTCAAAAAGACGGTCGCCTAAAGAGTCTTCAATCATATTGATTTCGATATAATTTTCAAACAGTTTTTTACCCACATAATTGATAATGTAGGTTTTGCCGATCTGCCGGGCGCCGTCGATTAAAAGAATCTTTTTAGAATTAGATTTTAAATGCTCTTCAATGAGAGATTCTATCTTACGATACAGCATAAGAAATTCCTCCGTAAAACTTTTCACATATATTATATCAAAATAACGATGACATTTCAATGTTAGATTGCAATAAATTTCATGACATTTCGAATTATGAGAAATAAAAACATCAGCGGAAATGTGTAAATCTCATCTTTGACCGGAACATGATTGACTTTAAAGCTGATCTGATTTACTATATATGCGAAAAGCATATATAAATTCATCAATTTTAATCTGTATGCTTTTTGTATATACGATTTTAATATATCATTTTTTCTTTGATTAGGTATAATCAGGTAAAAAGGAAGGGGCGTGCAGCTTATGTTTAGATTAGAAGAAGACAATGCAAAAATCGGTAGATATCTCTCAGACCTTATAGACCAAAAATATGAATCCAAAAGAAAGTTTTGCAGAGCATACCTCGAAGCCGCTAAAAAAGAGCCAAGCAATGAAAATCTTACTAACATGGCAAACCGCTTGTCACAGATGATCAAGGGAAATAAAGCAATACAGATTTACGATCTGCCGTACTTCACCGACTTGTTGGGAGTTTCTTGCGAGCAAATTATAAGTGCCGGAGAATATAGCGTTCCTCTTACAAAAAGAGTGACCAATTACTCGATTGCCTGTTCAAAAGATCCGGCAAAATGGGAAGCCTATATAAACCGTGAGGACAAGTTGATTCTAAATTCTGATGAGTACTGCAAAACGGTTATTGACTATGCTCTCGAGTTCGCAAACTATGAATTTCTGAAATACTTAATGGATAAGGGCTATGTTTGGTTTGACAGTAGAAAGGATAATGACTATATAACCACCTTTGGTGCAGGAACATCTATTAAACACCGTGAGCCCGGATACATCGACTGGGGTTTAGAAGGTAAATTACGAGAAGAAGATGACCTGCGTATAAATCTTATCGCTTTAGCTGCTGATCATGAGGATTTACATATGCTAACCGAACTTCGTGCACGGGAAAACCCACAACTATATTTTAGTGCTCATTATCTTTCCGGTAATCACCCTGATTTCGATAGTTGTTATAACGAACGTATGGTAAATCATATTGCTTCATCAAGCGAACACGTTCTTGATTATTTCACCGATTCCTTTAAAATAAAAGATCGTGTAAGATATAAAGACGGCAGCGACCGCGCACATACCTTCATGTTTCCGTATATATCTAAGCTGCTTGATAAACTGGTATCAAACAACTCGCCATTTACCGAAACCGCATTAAAGAAAGCGCTTGCGTACAATCAGCAAACCTATAAAAAACTTCGAGATTTGATATTAGCATTAAAAAATGACGACTATTATGCAAAAGATTACATGAAAGATCTGTGGATTAAAACGTGTGAACAATATCTTGATTTTTATGAAAATGGAGATATTATTTCATTCCGTGCTGTTTATACCAGTATGACAGCAAACAGAAAAATTGATGGGATTATTACAAATGTTCCACACGTTACAAAAACTCCTTCCTCGCCCATACTTAAGCACCTTACCCGAGAACTGAACGAATCCTACGAAGCAATTAAAAATCTGAAAGAAAATTTGGAGGAACTTTGATGATGTCAAAATGGTGTTTTAATTACGAATCCGGCGAATACGAATATATCGAGCGCGACGGATTCAGCATTAATAGCGGTGAATATGTTTACAATTGGGATGACAGTGAATACCGCAAAGAAGAAGAGGAAGACGATTGGTAATTGGTTGTTATAAGTTTTGACCCAAACTCAAATTTAAGCTACACGACTTTGGGTGTTGTGCGGCGTAACACCGTCTCTGTAATGCACTGCCAAATGGGTAATATCCAGGTGAAAACATGGACATTTCTATGCGGAGTTCTAATCATTTTCATTGGATTTTGATTAGAACTCCTATATCATGAGAAAAATTTGCGACTTAAATAACGGCGGTGCTTTAGCAAATTTCAGGTACAAAAAAGCCCGCAATCGCGGTGATTGCGGGGGTTCGGTTAAGGTATATTATCTTCCGTTAAATTCCGCCAAGTTCTTTTTTTGACACTTGACTCGAAAACGAATGACATTTTTGGAAGCTCACCTCTGAAAAACCTTGATTTTACGGGGCTTTTCAGCTATCATTGAAAAGTAAATATCCCTTAGTTCTCTCCATCAGTTCTCTCCTTTTTCCGAGGTGTTTTTGTGGGCTGATGTGAAGATAAATACACGGAGTGGTATCGAAGTGGTCATAACGGGACTGACTCGAAATCAGTTGTACCTTCGGGTACCGTGGGTTCGAATCCCACCCACTCCGCCAGAAAACTCAGTCTGCAAGCGGTTTTTGCCGTTTGCAGGCTTTTTCTTTTTTCTGCACCTTTGGGATTTTTCCGTGAGTTCTCTCCTGAAAATCGGTAGTTCTCTCCTAAATTTTCTGAGATTTGAACTTAGGATATGTAGTTGGCGTATCCTTAGTGAAGCGATACGCCGCAGAAGCTATGAAATAGCCTCTAATGCGCCACTCAGACCGTTTACCATTGCGTCAGCCGATGACAGCTTGGAATTGTAATCCAAATGGGCATATACATTTGCCGTAGTTGAAAAATCGCTGTGTCCGAGCCATTCCTGTATCTGCTTCATAGGAACACCGTTCGCAAGAAGCAGCGAAGCACAACTATGACGCAGGTCGTGGAAACGAATGTGGCGCAAATTGTTCTTTTCAAGCAGCTTTGGAAATGATGCTGTGAGATAGTGCGGAGAAATCAATGTCCCCATCTCATCTACGCAGATATACTCCAAATACTTTTTGTTGTAGCATCGTCCGCATACTCGCCTGTATTCTTCCTGCTGTTCCTTGAGCTTTAGCAGCTTCTCTTTGAACGCAGGAACAAGGGGCAGCGTTCTCATACTCGACTTGGTTTTGGTCGTATCCTGTGCTATCTGGATATGCTTGCCGTCAAGGTTGCAGGAAGTAACGGTGTGTCTAATGGTAATCGTGTTGTTTTGAAAATCAATATGTAGATATATGGCTTCTGTTTTAGGGGCGTAATAGTACCACGAATAACTTAGGATTTTTTTAACAGGTTATCCTCACTTATTCGTGATGCTATGTAGGTAACTGCTGCTTCTGATAAGCAGCAAGGCGCTCAGGGCAGACCAGCGCATAAAAAATCCCTCCAAACTCAAAACGGGTTTAGAGGGCTGTGATATTTTTATTCGGGCGTGACAGAGCAGCCCACCAAAACACCGTTTTTTTTATTCGGTGGGCTTATCCAAATACAAAAGAAAGAGCCGATGCCTGTGATTACTCACAAGTTCATCGGCTCTGCGTCTTTGCGTCTGGCTCTGTGATAACGGTTATATGCAACTCTTTGGCATTGATTAAAGTTTCCTGTTTACATTTCGGACAGTAGAGAGGATAGTTCTTCAATACCGTATCTTCTCTAAGCCTGTCACGAGTTTTACTGCCACAAACAGGGCATAATATCCATTCTGCCTGTTTCATACTTCTACTCCCACGATATTAGTGTACTCTATTGTTTTTTCATCTGACGCAAGAATAGAAAAACTGCCCCAACAACAGCAACAGCCATATATCCAAGTACCCACCAAAGGTGTGGTAATATATTAGTATAATCCGCATTAAAAGCAGCTCGTTCTAATTCAACAGCGTGAATAAAAGGCAAAACATTGGCAATTTTTTTAAACGCTCCGCCCACAAGGTCTACATCAAACCAAATACCCGATAGCCAAGCAGATAAATTCGTAAGTAATGCTCCGCAGATACCGCCCACCTGTTTTGATGTAAAAACACTTCCGCAGATAAGCCCTAAAGCAATGTAAAATAATGCTACAGGAATAAGAAACAATATTGCATATAAAACTGTGATTTTTAATTCCAAGCCAAGCAGAGCTGCCGCAATGTAACAAATAATTGCCTGTACTACCGTAATCGGCAAAATAGGTAAGGTATATCCAAAAATAAAATCTGACGCTGTAAGAGGTGTAGTATAAAGTCTTTGCAGCAATGCGCTTTCTCTATCCTTTGAAATAAGAGTAGCAGAAAACAAAGTCATAAAGGACAGACCAAATACTGTTATGCCGGGCGTTAAGAGATTAAGTTCAAACATCGATGCAGGTATATTGGCTTGAATAGCAGTTAAAAGTCCAATCAGCACAAGAGGAAAACCTAAGCCAAAAAACAGATTAAGAGGGTCACGCAAGATTTCTTTTGCTGTTCTCCACGAAAATGTAAGTAACCTCATTATTTTTTAACCCCCTTTACGATAGCAACAAAAGCATCTTCAAATTTTTCTTTTCCTGCCTTTGTTTTTATTTCATCTGCTGTTCCAAATACAAGTAGTTTTCCGTCTTTCATAATACCAATGTGGTCAGAAAGAGCTTCCGCTTCCTCCATATAATGTGTTGTCAATAGAATGGTTATTTTCCCTTTCAATGCACGAATGGTATCCCATAAGTCACTTCTTGCCAGCACATCAAGCCCTAATGTCGGTTCGTCAAGAAAAAGTATCTGCGGTTCGCTAATTAGAGCCATTGCAATACTTAATCTGCGTTGCCAGCCGCCTGATAATTTGCCTGCTCTTTTACTCAAAATTGCACTTAAATCAAATTGTTCGGAGAGTTCTTTGATTTTAGCCTGTCGTTTCTCCTTTGTAAAACCGTGAACACCACACATCAATTCAAGATTTTCTTTTACACTCAAATTGGGAGCAACGGCAGTTTCCTGTGGAGATACGCCAATAATACTTTTGACTGCACCAACATCGGAAATAATGCTCTTATTATTTACAAACGCATTTCCGCTATCGGGTTTTGTCAAGCAAGTAAGCATTTTTATCGTAGTTGTTTTTCCTGCTCCGTTTACTCCAAGCAGAGCGAATAATTCTCCTTGTGAAATGCAAAGGTCAAGCCTATCTACGGCTGTCAAGTCTTTATATTTTTTAGTCAGTCCTTCTGTCTTAATTGCATACATTTTATTTTCCTCCTGTATAACGATACTTCAACCCCTCAAAAGCATCAGTAAGTGCATTGCTAATAAACTCTATATTCCAGTCTAAATAATTCGTTGCTATCATAGTGGCAATACCGTGAACATACAGCCATAATTCCAAATGGAATACACAGGCTTCATCTTCGCTGATACCCAAATTTTTCATAATGATATTCAGCATCGGACGGATTTCTTCACGGTTTTCTTCTATCTTTTCACCTGTTCTATCACGCATAAAAAGCAACTTAAATAGTTCTTTTTCTTCCTTTGCAAACTGAATATAGGCAATACCACTTGCCTTATACGGTGGATATTTTCCTTCCGTCATACCTCGGCTTATGTATGATTGATAGAGGGCATTTGCAGCAACTATGACCTCTTTTTGTACTTCTTCCATATTTTGAAATAGACCAAAGATAGGCTTTGCTGATGAGCCAAGCTCTGCGGCAAGTCCTCTTGCGGTTAGTCCTACAATTCCGTTCTTTCTCGTAACATTCAAAGCAGCGGTTATAATTTGTTCTCTTGTGAACCTAACTTTTGGCGGCATTTTTATTCCTCCGTAAGAAACTAATGTTGCGCAACTTATGTTTCTTATTATATTTATTTTTCTGCTTTTGTCAAGTGTACCTGTTAATAAAGTATTATCAGCTCTATAACTAAGAAGTGAAATATCTTATAGTCGGCATTTTCACATCGTTTAATAAGAAGCCACAAATCCATACAATATAATAAGAGAATTATATTGAAGCAAGGTGGTGAGCTTATGGACGAGAGAAACAACGATTTTGATTTCGATTTTATGCCGATAGGACAGGCGATTAAGAAAGCCCGTGAAGCAAGGGGAATGACGAGAGAGCAGCTTTCTGGGATAATCGGCTATGCCCCCAGACACATTCAATCTATCGAAAATGAGGGAAAATATCCAAGCATCTAGCTGTTTATTCAGCTTATTACAATGTTCGATGTTTCGGTTGATGAGTATATATTTCCTAACAAAGAAGTCAAAAAGAGTTCCGTCCGCAGACGCTTAGACGCACAGCTCGACAATTTAGATGATAAAGAACTGTCCGTGATTGAAGCAACTGTAAACGGACTATGTAAAGCAAAAGAGCCAGAGGAATAAAATCCTCTGGTTTTCTTTTGCCCATTTTTAATATGAAGGGATACCGTAGCCATAGATAACACTGCTGCCGATAGAGTAGCTGTTCTGTCGGCAAGCATCGCCTGAGTTAAGTGCGCCGCTCGCCATATCGTGAGCGACAAGGGAAGTGTAATAGTTGCCGATCGTGGACGGGGCGTTGAACAGCACCGCCCGTAAATACTGCTTGATGTTGCGGATTTTGGTTGTGTTCTCCCGCATACAGTCCAGGACAAAACGGATATGCTCGCTGTCCAGCTTCATAAACTATTGTTCCAACAGCTTGATGACCGTATCGCAGATCTGCTTATCCGTGTAATTCTTCGGGAAATATTTGCGAATGTCCTCCCGCTTGAATTTATATTGCTCCTGCTGGTTGGGCTTCTGCTCGGCGAGGATGTCGTAGATCGTCTGGTCTTGCAGTACCCCCTCCTGCGAAAGTTTCTTTAAGCGGATTGCCTGTGCGTGGGACGGCGTGCAGTCGTTGAGCTCCATTGCGTTTAACAATACCCGTTGTTCCGATTGCTCTAAGTACGAAATTTCAACGGCAGGGTTGAAAGCAATTTTGTTTTCGTCTACC
>DXEB01000004.1 GCA_019115165.1 Candidatus Anaerotignum merdipullorum
CCTGATTTTCTTTTAGTAATGCGGTCGCCAAACCTTCATTCTAAAATTATAATTAGGAGGTTTTATATACTAAAGTATTTTATTTACCCCTAGTAGAACTAGGGGTTTTGTTAAGCTAAAGCATCCAAAAACAAACGGTCGGTCCAAAGATTAGACCGACCATTTTCTCTCACGCACCTAAATCATGCAGATCATTCCCGATTTCTGAACTGCTTTATTTTACTTTTTCCAGTTTTTCCAATCCACCCATATATGGACGCAGTACTTCTGGGATTTTTACACTGCCATCTGCCTGCAGATTATTTTCCAGGAATGCAATCAACATTCTGGGAGGTGCCGCAACGGTATTATTCAATGTATGCGCAAAATATCTTCTGCCGTCGGCGCCTACCACACGGATTCCCAGCCTTCTTGCCTGTGCATCGCCCAAATTGGAGCAGCTGCCTACTTCAAAGTACTTTTTCTGTCTGGGCGACCATGCTTCCACATCCACAGATTTTACTTTCAAGTCTGCCAAGTCACCGGAGCAGCATTCCAACGTACGCACCGGAATATCCATCGAGCGGAACAAATCAACAGTATTCTGCCACAGTTTGTCAAACCACATCGGGCTTTCTTCCGGTTTGCAGACAACGATCATTTCCTGCTTTTCAAACTGGTGAATCCGATACACGCCTCTTTCTTCGATACCATGAGCGCCTTTTTCCTTCCGGAAACAAGGAGAATAGCTGGTCAATGTCTGAGGCAGGTCTTCTTCCCGATTGACTGTATCAATGAATTTTCCAATCATGGAATGTTCACTAGTGCCAATCAGGTACAAGTCTTCTCCTTCAATTTTATACATCATTGCATCCATTTCCGCAAAACTCATCACGCCGGTTACTACATTGCTGCGGATCATAAACGGCGGAATGCAGTATTTAAATCCTCTGTTGATCATGAAGTCCCTTGCATATGCCAATACAGCGGAATGCAGTCTGGCAATATCACCCATCAGATAATAAAACCCATTACCGGCTACTTTTCTGGCACTATCCAAATCAATACCGTCAAAGCTTTCCATAATCTCTGTATGATAAGGAATTTCAAAATCAGGCACGACAGGTTCGCCGAATTTTTCTACTTCTACATTTTCACTATCATCTTTTCCAATGGGTACCGATGGATCAATGATATTGGGAATGGTCATCATAATTTTTTTGATGCGTTCTTCCACTTCTTTTTCTTTTGCTGTCAGGGTATCCACCCGTTCCGCATCTGCTGCAATTTGTGCTTTGATCTTTTCTGCTTCTGCTGTCTCTCCCTTTGCCATCCGTCCGCCGATTTCTTTCGACAGTTTGTTTCTCTGCGCACGCAGTGCTTCTACTTCCTGCTTAATGGTTCTGTTTTCCACATCCAGTGCAATTACTTCATCCACCAGCGGCAGTTTATCGTCCTGGAATTTTTTACGAATATTCTCTTTTACAATTTCTGGATTTTCTCTTACAAATTTGATGTCTAACATTGATTTTTGTCTCCTTTCTTTTTCTATCCAAACCTTCGGGGTCCGGGATTTTTTACGAAATAAAAAAACTCCCGTTCCCAAAAACAGGGACGAGAGTTACTCCCGCGTTGCCACCCGCATTGCCCGAAAACAAGTTTTCGAACCACTCAAACAGCGATAAAGGGCTTACCCTTTCGGCTTTCACCGACAGCTCCGAAAGTGGAGGGCTGTGTTCCTTCCGCCGATTCACACCAACCATCGGCTCTCTGCAGGAATTTCCACGGCTTAGCTTTCTTCTGAAACGACAGAACATTTGCCGTCTCACGCCTCATTGAGCATATTATAGCACAAGAATACAAAAAGGCAAGTATTTTTTTCGTAGCAAAGAAAAACGCATGTTGATTTAAAAACAAACTGGTCTTTCAAAAGGCATATCAAAGGATCCCATTATATTGAAAAACGGAATGATCTCAAATATTTCTGGAAAACCATTTTTGGATTCCTTCCATTTTGGACTTTTGGTAACACCCAAATATCTGTAGAATCTTTGTATGATTTTAATGAAATTCTAATTCTATTATTATAGATAATTTTGAGGAAATGCGGTATGATAGTAACGTACAAGGAGGCCCCTTTTCCTGTACATAAACTATGCCCCCGGACGCATCATTGCGTCCGACACCCGATGATTCCCCGATCATCGGGTTTTTTCTTATGTTTACATCAAACCATGTCAAAAAAACATTGATTCAATATATTGATTTATCCTCTGGATATACAACTAAATATAGCATCTATAAAACCGATTCTTGGCTTCTGTACTTCCGTTATGGACAAGCAGTATTTGATTTCCATCGAAAAAAAATGGATGCAGCCACCACCGCAGAACCATTGTCTACAGCGCTCTCCTCCGCAAGCTCTGCACGATATTTTTGGAACTGGAACAAGATCTCCTTTTGCAAGCATACTTTCCACAATATTCGTTCTCTACGAGAATGCCCTTTTTCGTTCTCCTATATTCCCGAAGGCATTTATGATAAAATCGTTTCCTTTGTTCCATTTTTATGAATAAGCATTTCATCCGAATACATCGTCCATACAAAATGCGATTTTTGAAAATACTTCAACAAAAACTGCAAGCGATGCAGTACGTTGTTTCTCCCTTCTTCTCATATTGTTATACAGAACAAATTTACCAAGTATATCCTGTTTTAATATTCAAATATCGTACCTCATTTCTCATTTTTCCATAAAACAGCAAAAAAAACACAAAATATTCTGCCACCAAAACATTTTGTGCCTCTTTTTATACACGCAGGATACGGTTTTCATGCTGCACTTCTTTTTAGGATTTGAATGATGTAAAATTCTCCCGCATATCAGGTAATATAAACCGCTGGATCACATCTGCCACCGCATCCTGCTGACAGGTAGTTTCTGTGATATAATCTGCCGCTGCTTTCACATGTGCCTGCCCATTGGCAACGGCTATTCCCAAACCTGCCGCCTGAATCATGGATAAATCATTATCGCTGTCTCCAATGGCAATCACTTGGGACAATGGCACACCTGCCTTTTGGGCTGTTTCTCGCAGTGCATTTCCCTTACTGACCCCTTTTTTGACAAATTCCAAATATTCCGGACCGGAATAAAAACAATTCAACTCCTGTTTCACCAATGGCTCCACTGCAGCCCTGACCGCCTTCAGATGTTCCGCGGAACCACTCAAAAGGCATTTGGTAAAGTGACCATCATATGCCAAACCGTCTGGCAGAACCCGCATATCTGCATGCATCACACGGCAATAATCCTGCACTTCCCGGGTAACTTTTTCCGTCAAAAACGTGCGGTCATCATACAAATACACTTCCACACCCATACGACGAGCCGTCTCTACCACGGGACGCAAAACATCCGCAGAAAACGAGTGTTTTAAGATCATCTGCATGTCTTCCAGTCGATAGACTGCTGCTCCGTTCTGACAAATGACATAGCCTGGTCTGCCCATCAGGTGCAGTTGATCCAAAAATTTTTCTACACCATAGACGCCGCGGCCAGTACAAATGACAAAGTCAATCCCGCATGCTACCGCTTTTCCAATCATTTCCACATTTTTTTCTGAGATTTCCGTTGCATTTTTCAGCAATGTACCGTCCATATCCGAAAATATCATGCGATATTTCTTCATCTACATTCCTCCTTTTTTTCAATATCCAAACGATTTTGTGGATAACCAATTCTTTTCACAAAGTTATCCACAGAATTTGATTGATTTTGTACACATTTCCACAAACTTATACACAGGCGAATGGTTTCCCTCCATGCCATCCTGATAAAACAACAGAAAAAGCCGTGGGATTTATTTTCTTCCACGGCATTGCGTTACACGTTTTCCCGATCCGTTTCTTCCTTCTCGGAGATTTCCTCTACCGGACTTTCAAAAAAGAACAATGTTTCCTCTTTGATTTCCGCCATGATTTCTTCCGGACTTTGTGTCAGTGTTTCCACTGCCTCTTTTGGTAACATATCTTCAGCAGCGGCAATTTTTCCCGCGGCGACCTCTTCTGCTTCTATCTGCGCTTTTTCTGCCATCGTGACATCTCCGATGGAGGGCATCTTTTCTTTTGCTTCTGCTACTACTTCATCCAATGCCAGCTGTTCTTCCATCACCGCATACCGACGTTTGAACAGCGGCTTAAATTTCACCTTAACCACCTTTTCATGCTGCGGTTGATATGCCTGTTCTTGTGCCATTTTTACCGCCTGTTTTTCTTCCTCAGACAGCATATAAATGCTGACCCCCATTTCAATGGGTTTGGCATACGTAAAGGAACCAGTTCTGCTATGGATCCCATTGAGTACAACGCCATTATCTTCCCCATCCAGCAACGCTAGTGCAAAACACAAATTGCCTCCCATTTCCTCAAATGGATTATATCGGATCAATCCAACCTTCTGTACATTGGATTTCATGGTTTGATCCATATCTGTAACCATATCCAGCAATTTGGTGTATTTTTCATCAATCGCTTTGGATGTTTCAAAATATTCCTGTATTTTCATTTCCAAATTATGCGATGGACGGCGATTCGTTCCCATGAACAAATCATATCGTTTCCGCTCTCTGCGAATTTTAACCAACAAAACAACGCAGAACACAAACAAAAATACCACCGCGATACTCAACAATCCCAAAAAAATGATGATATTTTCCTGTATGAATGTTGTCATGATACTTCATTACCTTTCTGCTTCCAGTTTTTTCATCAATAAAAGCAAGCGATCCAAATCCTCGTCAGAATAATATTCAATTTCTATTTTACCCTTATTTTTCTGTTTACTGATCTTGACTTTAGTGGCAAAAATTCCCTTCAATTCTTCTTCTATTTTCCAGTATGCTGCCTTCTGTCCGGCTGCAGCTGCAGGTTTAGCAGCAATCGGCTCCAGTTGTTTTTTTACCAGCGCTTCCACTGTACGCACACTCAAGCCTTCTTCAATAATTTGTTCTGCCAGCAAAAACTGTACTTCGCCATCTTGAATCGGCAACAATGCCCGTGCATGACCGCTGCTTAACTTCTGTTCTGCTACAAAATTTTGAACCCGTTCATCCAATTGCAGCAATCGCAGTGCGTTCGCAATTGCCGGACGGCTTTTTCCGACTTTGTCAGCAATTTGTTCCTGATTGAATCCAAATTCTTCCTGCAAGCGCCGATAACTTTGTGCTTCTTCCATTGGATTCAAATCTTCCCGCTGCACATTTTCCACCAGCGCTGCTTCAAAGGACTCCGCTTCTTCCCATCTTTTCACAACAGCCGGAATCACTTTCATTCCCGCAATTTTGGCTGCACGCCAACGGCGTTCTCCGGCAATAAGTTCATAAAATCCCTCTTTATTTTTTTTCACAACCACTGGCTGTATCATTCCATAATGTTTCAGAGATGCCGCCAATTCTTCTAATGCCGTTTCATCAAAATGTTTTCTGGGCTGCTTTCGATTCGGTTCGATTTGATGGATATCCAATTCCAGTATACCATCTGTCCCATTTTCAAAATCCTCCATTTTATGATTGATCAGCGCTTCCAGACCCAGCCCTTTTGCACCCAATCCTTTTTTTGCCGCCATCTCAGTCCCACTCCTTTTCCATCACTTCTTCTGCCAGCAGACCATAGCTTTCCGCACCCTTGGATTTCGGATCGTACAAATGGATGGGTAAACCATGACTGGGCGATTCGCCTAACCGCACATTTCTTGGAATGATGGTGCGGTATACATTTGCTCCCAAGCTTCTTTTCACTTCTTCTACCACTTGCAGTGACAAATTTGTCCGCGCATCGTACATTGTGAATACAATGCCTTCGATTTCCAAATTTCGATTCAGTCGTTTTTTCACCAAATTCACCGCATGCAGAAGCTGTTCCAAACCTTCCAGCGCAAAGTATTCACACTGTATGGGCACCAACACTGTATCCGCTGCGGTCAGTGCGTTAATGGTAATTAAATTTAACGAAGGGGGACAATCAATAATCACAAAATCATATGCCTGTTTCACTTCATCCAGCGCACGCTTCAGGATATACTCTCGTTCTTCTTTTCCAATCAGCTCAATTTCTGCACCAGTGAGACTGATATTGGCTGGCAGTACTTCTAATCCTTCCACACAGGTAGGTTGTTTGACTTCCTCTATGGTTGCCTGTTCCAAAAAAACGTCATAAATGGTCCATTCCATTGCATTTTTGTCCAATCCCAGACCACTGGTCGTATTCCCTTGCTGATCTGCATCAATGGCAAGCACCTTTTTTCCTGCCGCTGCCAAACAAGCGGACAAGTTGATCGCAGTTGTGGTCTTGCCTACGCCGCCTTTTTGGTTGGTCACAGCAATCACTCTGACTTTTCCCATGATTTTCCCCACCTTTCTTCCAATTTTCTAAGGGACATTATAGCATATTTTTTCTCCATTGCAAAGGATATGTTTCACGTGAAACATATGAAAAACAACACAATTGATACAAAAATGAGAACACAAAATCTCCCGCTGATCTCTGCAGAGATTTTGTGTTCTCCTGTCCCTTCCCTTGATTCGTTTGCGTTCTTCTCCCGGTGCATCTTCCTATTATCTATCTCAGAGTGCTTCTCTTGTTGTACTGCTTATATATAAGATAATAATCGGAACTGCTCACGTGTTTTCTGGTTGCATTTATGTCTCAGTATTTACATCAAAAATGTTCATCCTCTTTCCTCCACCACATTCCTTTTGGAATAAATAATAGAACTGTCAGATCCATAGTTCAGATACTTTCATCTCTTATACCACATCCTGTGATGGTGCTCTCCAACTATTGGTTCTGTGCCGCACATCCATGGCCAACCTGCTGCAAACCACTTCTCATTGGTTTATTCCGCCTTATTTTCTTTCTGCGCTTTTGATTCGTTTCTTTCATTCTTTGCCCGCATCAACACTTTATTCAATGGTGTTTCACGTGAAACACTCTTTTCTTTTTCAAATTTCCCAAATACAGAAATTGCCTGCGGCAGCACTTCCACCGTAAACGGCATTTTCGGTCCCATCTCCCCATCTACCGTAGATTCCATAATACGAAAATTCGGATCCAAACATTCAATTTGAAAAGAATGATCCCGCAGATACAATATGCTTTTTTCGTCTCGAATATGTTCTCCCGTCAGCATTTTTAAGAATACCGTTGGAATCTCCAAAATTGATTTTGCGCGCACACCAATGAATTCAAACTTTCCATCCGAAACAGAAGCTTCCGGTGACAACCGTGTAAAGCCTCCTGTTCCGGCGCTGTTCATAATCATATACAAATATAAATCCTCTTCCCAGACACCTTCTGTGGAAGTAATTCGAAACGGTATTTTATGAAAATTCGGAATTTGTTCCATTCCCTTTAGATAATAAGACAAATTCCCCAAGGCATTCTTGACATCCTTGTCCACCGTTTGAGAAACATTTGTCAGCAACCCTCCTGCACAAACGTTAATAAAATACGTTTCTCGGTTAACCACACCAATGTCAATGGGACGCGGCTGTGTCTGGGCGATCACCCGACAGGCATCTTCCGTATTTCCTGTTTTTAGCCCCAAATAAGTTGCAAAATCATTTGCCGTTCCTGACGGAATGATTCCCAACGGGATGTGCAATCCACGATGCATCAGCGCATTCAGCACAATATTCACAGTTCCATCCCCACCGGATGCCACAACAATATCATAATCCGCATCCATCTGCGCCACATGGGTCTCGATATCTCCCGGCTGCATGGTACGAAACGGATGCACTTCATATCCTGCCTCTTGGAAAATCCCAATACAAATGTCCAAATCAAACTTAAAACTTTTATTTCCGGAAAATGGGTTATAAAACAGCTTAATCTTTTTCATAACACCCCGCCTTTTCTGTTTACATTTGCTCCGGCGCGTCAATACCCAGCAGACGCAGACCTTCTGCCAGCACTGTCTTCACTGCCACAACCACTGCCAATCGCGCCAGCCGTACATCCGTTTCACTGCTTAAAATCGGGTTATCATGGTAAAATTTATTAAACGCCTGTGCAATGACCACCAGATGTCTGGTTAATACAGAAGGTTCCAGTTTTGCTGCTGCATCCTGGATTTTTGCCGGGAACGCTTCCAACAGCTTGCAGACCTGCATCGTTGCTTCATCATCCAGCTTACTGAAATCCACTTCCGATGTTTGGAATGTCTCTGCTTTTCGCAGAATACTGCATGCTCTGGCATGGGTATACTGCACATAAGGACCGGTTTCTCCATCAAAATTCAGCATTCTTTCCCAAGAGAACACCACATCTTTGATTCTGGTATTATATAAATCGTTAAAAATGACAGCGCCAATCCCAACTTTCTTCGCCACCGCTTCTTTCTCCGGCAAAGAAGGATTCTTTTCCTCAATAATTTTTTTGGTTTCCGCAATTGCCTGATGCAGCAAATCTTCCATCAACACTACATTGCCGTGACGGGTGGAAAGTTTTCCGCTGTCCAGACTGACCAAACCAAAGGGCACATGGATCAGGTCTTTGTACCAGTCATATCCCATTTTTTTGATCACCGCAAACCATTGAGCAAAATGCAGATTCTGATCCAGTGCAGTCAGGTAAATGCATTTGTCAAAGTCATACGTTTTTTTCCGGTACAGCGCCGCTGTAATATCTCTAGTAGCATATAAGGTCCCGCCATCTTTGCGAATGATCAGACAGGGAGGCATATTTTCCTCCTCTAAATCCACAATCATCGCACCTTCGCTTTCTTTGAGCAAACCTTTTTCTTTCAATTCTTCTACAACAGGCGCCATTTTGTCGTTATAAAAACTCTCTCCGGTATACGCATCAAACCGTACGCCCAGCATATCATATACACGCTCAAATTCCTGAATACTAATATCATAAAACCATTTCCACAGAGATAATGCTTCCTCATCTCCATCCTGCATTTTGACAAACCACAGTCTGGCTTCGTCATTCAGTTCCGGCATCTGTTCTGCTTCATCATGGAACTTGACATAAATCCGCATCAGTTCCTGAATGCCGTCTTTTTCTACTGCTTCCTTGCTGCCCCATTTACGGTAGGCAACAATCAGCTTACCAAATTGTGTCCCCCAGTCTCCCAGATGATTGATGCCCACGCAGTGGTACCCTAGCCTTGCATGAATTTGGTACAGGGCATTGCCAATCACTGTAGAACGCAGATGCCCCACATGAAAAGGTTTCGCAATATTAGGGGAAGAATAGTCAATCACGATGGTCTTTCCTTTTCCTACCTCGCTTTTGCCATACTGCGTGCCCTGTTCCAGTACGGTTTGGAGTACTTCCTTGGCATAAGCGCTTTTATCCAGAAAAAAGTTCACATACGCCCCCACAATCTGAACCCTTGCCACTCCCACAGGTTTTTCGATCTTCTCTCCAATTTCTTGTGCAATCAACGGCGGCGCTTTGCGCATCACCTTTGCCAAACGGAAACAGGGATAAGCATAATCCCCCATTTCTCCATTGGCAGGCACTTCCACTGCCGCGGCAATTTCTTCCGCCGACACGCTGCAAACCGCAGACAAGCTTTTTGCAATTTCCATTTTGATATCCATACTTCTCTGTCCTTCCGTAAGTTTGATTGGCAAATCGCACCGCGATGGATGCATATTAAATATAATTTACCACAAAGCAATGGGAAAATCAAGAAATCAGCACTTTCCAGGAACCGGAATTCCTCTCGACACTCCTCTTTCCACATTACCCATTTTTTCTTGTCCTATGCAGGGATGAAAAAAAGAGGTCCGCTGGTTTGATTCAAGCCTGCCGACCTCTTTGTTCCTATGCCTTTTGAGGAATTCTGTTAACCAACATGTCTTCCGATTTATCCAGAAAGCTTCTTCCTTTCGCTCAGCTTTTTTTGAGGAACAGTTCTCCATACTTGTCACACGCACAATTCTTCACATCTCGTCCTCTTCCACCAGACGGAACCGGATTTTTTCCTTTGCCGCATACCGGTGTGCTACAGACCCCTTCACCACCAGCAGTTTGACTTTATATTCAAACACGCCAAACAGCTCGGCTTCCGTGAAATCCTACTGAAAAATTCCCGTCATACCGATCTTTCCTCTTTTTACAAATCAAATGTTACACAAACGTAAAGCGTATCTTCTTTTTTGAAGCATATCTGTGAGCCACAGAGCCTCTTACCACCTTCAGCATCATCTTTGGTTCAAATACGCCGAATAATTCCTGTGCCTTTGGATAACATGCAAATATACCGGATCCGCCGTCATCGATCTGCTTCACACTTGCCGGAATATAAAACTCCTTCAGACCATAGCCCCAACCACCTTCCGGAACAGGTCCATGATTAAATCCACACCCATACAGACTTTCCTTTCCAAGAGAAAGCAGTCCATCGGGAAGGAGCAGTTCATTCAGGCTGTCGCAGTTTTTCAGAGCCGCATTGCCAATTTTTACAAGTCCATCGGGAAGGGTCAGGGATTCCAGACTGACACAGTCACAAAATACCTTAGATTCCAGAATGGTGATACCTTTGGGCAGATTCGCCTTTTTCATGGATTTGCACTCAAAAAACGCTTCTCTTCCGATGGAAACACAGCTTTCCGGCAAAGAAACTTCCTCCAGGGAAATACATCCCCGAAAAGCCTTCTTCCCTACGGCTGTCACGCCTTCCGGAAGGGTAACCTTCATCAGATACTCATTTTTCTCAAAAGCGCTGTCTCCGATGGCTGTCACTTTCTTTCCGTCGATTTCGGCAGGGATGTTTATGATTTCTTCATTTCCTTCATACTTCTTGATTGAGATTGTTCCATCGTCAAGATCAACTGTTTCAAAAGTACCTTTTTGTTCTTCCGCAGCCGGCTTTGTGTCCATCAGGTATTGGAGTATCTTTTCCCGCTTTCCCCTTTTTGCCGCGGCGATAAATCTCCGTCTGCATGACTCGATTTCCGGGTACACCTTCAGGCAAGCCAGCGTATAAGCCTCCGATGTATGGAAAAACCCCTCTCCCGATATTCTGTCTTCCATTTCCGAAGCCATATCTATATCAATCTTTGTGTTTCCGAGGAGTTCAAATTCCTCCAGGTCAAAGGCTTGGGAAAATACATTGTCTTCGATTTCCTCGACGCCTTCCGGTATCACTGCCGAACGTATTTTGCTGCCGCTAAACGCATAGGAACCTATTTTTTTCAGACTCTTCGGGAATGTAACGGATTCTAAATGACTCTTGTCAAATGCCGAATTTTCTATTTCCTCGGTACCTTCCGGAATGTCAAACCTGCCGCTTTTCACCGGCGGCATCTTGATGAGTTTTTTGCCGTCCTTTGTAAAAAGCACACCATCCACAGATTTCAGATACGGGCTTTCCTCCGATACCCGGATTTCCTTCAGGCTGTTGGTTGCATACAGTGTACCCATCCACACGTCTTTGACGTTTTCCGGGATGTATATGCTCTCCAGATCCTTCGTTTCCGATGACAGCCTTACCGTTTCTACATCTTCTCCGGCCTGATCGATCAGCTCCCCGGGAATGATCATGTGTTTCTCCTCCCCGGTATATTTCAGCTCCCAAGCCCCCTTGGACCATGCGCAGTCCCAAAATTCAAAGCCGTTTGATTTGATCATCATTGAAATCCCTCCTATTCTTCCTTACAGAAACCGGAACAGATCCGACTCGATGATGATTTTGATGTCTTTTCCTTTTTCTCTCTGCTCCAGCGCTTTTTCCACTTTTTTTGCGCCGACTTCTCCAAAATCTCCCAAAACAAGATAATTTGTCTTGCCGCTGACGGATCCGGTACATCTGCCGCCTTTTGCGACGATCAACTCCTGCACTTTGTCACGGTCACCATCACAGTTTTGGAATTCTCCAGTCAGAACAAACGCCTTTCCTACAAACTCCAGCGCGTCTATCTCGTCCATCGGATACTGCGGTTCATCATCCCAGTCGTTTCCATCGTCATCCTCTTCCTCGTCGTCCTCATCCTCATCATAGTCGTCATAGTCTTCTTCGTCGTCATATTCGTCATCCTCAGCGTAATCATCGTCGATCGGACCAAACATATTTTCCATGACATTGATCAGATCGTCCCATGCTTCGTAGACATCTGGTGAAAAAATGCGTTCGAAGTCTATGATATTTTTCGGATAGAGAAATTCTCCATAATCAAAGGTAATATCTTCAAGATCTTCCATATCCTCAATATCCTCAAAGGCTTTGGTAGGCGTAATGTTTGCCTTTACCCACTTTTTGATCTTCTTCTCATCCGTTTCATCCGGATCCTCTATAAACTGGCAGAAAAAGTCAACTGCCGCATCCAAAGCATCTGACCCCATATCCTTCCATGTATAGACGACATCTTCACAGGTAAATGTTTCGTAATCCATCCCCTCGCCATTGCTGGTAAATGCCCCCGTTTCTCTGACATGAACACCGCATCCTTCTTCAACGTCCTCAAATGCTACTACCATGCTGAGATCATTGTCATGCATCAGCTGTAAGAGCAGGTCATACTGCTCTGTTGTCAGCGGACTGATGGGCTTTCCGTTTCTTTCGGGCTGATCCGCTATCCACGACCTCGTCCAACTGTCGAACGAACTTAGGGTTCCGGAAAACGACCATCTCCCGCAGCCGTTGAACTCTATCGTTGTTTTGTCAACCGTAGGATATTCATAGATCCGCATACCATACTCGCCATAAAATTCCCATGCATCCAGAACCGGTTTCAACGCATCCACAGCCGCTTCGGTCCAGTTTCCCTCTAAGGTCAGTTTGCCATATGCACTGGAAATATTCGCCATATCCATTCCTCCTTCTGCTGTCGCGGGATTGCCATGGGCTTTTGTCCTGCCGCCCGGCATGCCCGTTCCCCCATCGGCTTGTCCCGCTTGTTCTCGGTCATTGCCTGCTTACCAATGGATCTTCTTTGATTTTCTCTTATGCATGAGCGACACCGTTTCCATCACGCATTCGTTTATTTAATAAAATCAATGATTTAACCGCATTCTTTTTCCAAATCATTGGTTATATTTTCAGTTTATCGATGAATTCGACATTTGTCAAGCAGCGCAAATCGCCAAAATCCGATTCATTCTACCCATTTCATTCATCCATTTCACGCACCGCGCCTTCCTCCCACTCTTACTGCCTGCACCTTACAGCCTTTGCGTCATTTGAAACAAAACATCCAGCAAATACGTCTGCATAAACCGCAGTACCAATGCCAACGACGCCGCATAACAGGCAATAGCAACGACCTTGGAAAGCGGCGTCTGCCATCTCTCCTGGACCAATACCTCCAACACCGACTGGATGCATGCAATCAAAAATAACTGTCCCGCCAATGTCAAAAACGCCTCCATTTGCGCCGCCTCCTCCATCAACTTATTTCTATCCTATGAAAAAACCCTCTTTTCAAATACACATTTTCGGTTCATAATAAAAGTATGGTCAAAAAACAGGAGCGACGTCTCTTTCCTGTTTCAAACCATACAATGGAAAAAGAAACAAGGGTTCTAGACGAATGCCTGCAAGGCAGAAACTCGTCCAGTTTCCGTTTGTTTCCATATGCAACTTCTATTTTCAAAAAGGAGGTTTCTGGAATGCTACGAAGCATACTTCATAAATATTCCCTTCCTGTATTCGCATCCGCCGGAGGCGCTGCTGCTTTGTTGCTGCTTTACCAACGGGCAGCACTCGCTTTGGCAAACCGCCGCGGAGATTCCGCACCGCATACCATCTATCATACACCGGACGGCGTTTCCGTCGCCTATGAAAAAATCGGCTACGGACGCCCGATTTTGCTACTGCACAGTCTCTACCCCGGTGCATCCCGCAGAGAATGGCGCCCGCAAACAGAAACGCTGGCAAAAGAATACCGGGTATATTCCGTAGATCTGCCTGGCTTCGGACAATCTGAAAAACCGCTGAAGCCTTGGACAGCCTATCAATATACTCAGCTATTGCATCATTTTATCACAGATGTGGTCAAAGGCCCTGTTGCCCTCATGGCTGCCAACGGCAGTGCAGACCTTGCACTGATCTTATCCCGGCTATATCCAGAAGATATCAAAAAGCTGGTGCTGATCTCACCGGAGGGCTTTCTCAAAGGCTTTGCCACCCCGCAGGATACCCAGCCGCTCAAGCGACTGCTCTCACCAGTTATTGGCACACAAATATTCCTGCGCGGCACTTCCAAACGAAATCTGCGTGCTTTGGCAGAAACACTCTTTTATCAAAAAGAGCGGATGCCTGCTGATTTTGTACAAAATATACAGCATAACGCCAGATACGGCAAAGGCGCACAAGCTGCCTATGCTGCTTACCGCACTCGATTTGCAGCAGCAGATACCAAAGATGCTTTTGCCGCGCTTACGATACCATTTTTACTCATTTGGGGTGAAAAAAATGTCGATCATCCGGCGTCTATCTTAGAGATGGCAGAGGACATGCAGCAAACAGGGCAATTCCTGCTCTTTGAAAACACTGCTGCGCTGCCTCATTTGGAAAACAGTAAGGCGTTTGGTCAAATCGCAGCAGAGTTTTTGGCTTAAACACAAAAGAACGACGGAAGGATGGAAGAAAGCGGAAATCCGCCGTTTCCATTCACCCCGCCGCAGAAAGGAGGTTTTTGATTTGAAATTTTACGAAATACCGGGATTATCCCAAGAACACATGGAAACATGGTTTCATCATGTACTAGCGCCGGATTCCGCGCGCTTAAGCGAAGGGTTGATTGCCAAAATGCAGCCCAGTTTCGTCAGCTGTCATTTCTTAGAAGGAGAAAGCGTCATGGCATTCGACGTATTAGACTGGGAATTAAATCCGCAGGACATGATTCATGGCGGCATCACCTCCACCGGCTTTGATACCGCGTTGGGGATGCTCTGTCATTATTACGCTTATCCATATACATTGACTACCGTAAACCTGTCCACAACGTTCCTTGCACCCATCCGTTTGGGAGATACGATGTTCTTCCATAGCAAGATCAAATCCTTTGGGCGCAGTCTGGTCACGGTAGAAGGAGAGGTATTTGTCAAGAGTACCGGTAAACTTGCGGCAACCGCAACCGGTACCTTTAAAATCATGCATCATAAAGTCAAGGAAGAAAGGACGGAAGAACAGAAATGATCTATTTAACAGAAGAAAACGCTTCGCAGGAGAACATGGAGCAATGGCTGGGTCAGCTTGCCGATCCGGAATTTCGTCTGGTCAAAGGCAGTGTGTTAGAACTGCTGAAACCCCGTCTGATTGCCTGCGATTATGAAAACCGCAGCGCCCAATTCGCTTTTGACGTCAAAGAATGGCAGCTCAACCCGGAAAAAGGTCTGCATGGCGGGATGATGGTCACAGGCTTTGACGTATCATTTGGGCTGCTGTCCCATTATTATGCCAAACAGCATATGGTATCTACCATCAACATCAATACCACGTTTCTCAAACCGGTACTGCCCTCCGATACCATCCATTTTCATGTGAAAATGACACTGCTTGGCAGAACCATTTATAATATGGTGGGCGAGGCTTGGCTGGAACGGGATCATATCCTTGCAGCCACTGCCTCTACCTCGTTTATGAAACTAGATAAGGTATTTGAGGCACCCATTTGATCTGGCATCCCTTTTGCTTAAGCAAAAGGGATTTTTTCCAACAGTATCTTCAGCTGTTCTGTTGACCTTGGTTTTTCTTAATGCGGAGAAAAGAACCTGTGACAAATGATCGCCCTTCGCATGAACCGGAAGCAGCATCCTGTGTTGTATGATTTCTCCATTCCTATGCGGTCTTACTCTCTTTGCTGATGCCATCCGGCAGGTCTGCCTTTTTGTGCCCTTTACTGCAAAACGGCATTCCAGCTGTAAAACGCTTGTTTTTATCACTTGAGCAGACAGATGCCTTTGGACAAGCGCTGATATATCCTTTCATTCTACCGATTCCGGTTTCCGAATCCGAATCACAATCTCACAGCCTTCTTCATTTTCCCGGTCATCATATACCACATCCATACCAGCACGGCGAATTACCTCCACTGACTGCTTGATGGTATTGGTAAATAAACGGAAATCCGTGACAAATCGTTTCTCTTTTTGTTCCTGTTTTTCCGGTGTATGAGAACGCATCTGTTCCAGCATTTGCGCAACCAGTTCTTCCGTTTTGCGCACATTCATTTCTTCCTGTATCATTTTTCCCAATGCTTCCATACGGCTTTGGGCATCCGGCAGCTTCAGCAAGGCACGGGCATGGCGTTCCGAAAATTGATGCTCCACCAACAGGCGCTTGATGGGATCCTCCAGCTTCAGAATCCGCAGCTTATTGGCAATAAACGACTGACTTTTGGACAGCTTCGCCGCCAATTCTTCCTGAGTCAGTCCATAGTCCTCCATCAAATTGCGATACCCTTCCGCTTCTTCCAAAAACGATAGATTTTGCCGTTGAATATTTTCCAATAACGCCAACATCGCACTGTCATATTCATTAACCTGCAATAACAGCGCAGGTACTGTTGTCATGCCTGCCATTTCTGCCGCCCGCAGCCGTCTCTCTCCAGCAACCAGCTCATAATATCCGCCGCTCATTTTCCGAACGGTTAATGGTTGTAATATGCCATATTCCCGGATCGACGCCGCCAATTCCTCCAATGCTGCCCGCTGGAAATACCGTCTGGGCTGATAGGGATTAGAACGGATTTTCTCTATCGGAATTTGGTATACCACCGCGTCCTTCTTCAACCGCATTTCGGGGAATTTCAATGCCTCCATACAAACACTCCTTTTGTTTTGCCTTTTTTCTGAAAAAGAGCAGTTTTCCTGCCGCCGCTTACGGCAACCTCTCTTTTTCTTCATTTTAGCACAGAAGACACGGCTGTCAGCAAAAACCGTACAACAAAAAAAGCAGGCTCTCGACAGAAAGTCTGCTTTTTCTTTCCTTTATTGCAGCGGTTTTTTCGCAATTTTCCCGGCTTTTCTGGGATATGCTTTCGGTGTTGGCGCACTTTTTTGAATCAAAACCAAGGTATGCCGCAAATCGCTGAATGGAATCTCTACCGGTATAATCCGCTCTACCGTACCACCCAATTTTTCCAGCGCACCTTTGGCCTCCAGCGTTTCCCGCTCTGCATCCGGTCCTTTTAACGCCGCCAACCTGCCGCCTACCCGCACAAAAGGCAGGCAGTACTCCGCCAATACCGTCAGATTCGCCACCGCGCGGGATACGCATACATCAAACTGTTCCCGATATGCTGCATGTTGTCCGCCGTCCTCAGCACGGCTATGCACACAGAATACATCGGTCAATGCTAACTGTGCCGTTACCGTTTCCAAAAAGGTAATCCTCTTTTGCAACGCATCCAGCAAAGTCAACTGTAAATGGGGGCAGGCGATCTTAATGGGAATTCCAGGAAAACCAGCGCCTGTTCCTACATCAATCATCCGCTCCCTTCCTTGCAGCTGCAAGTATGGCAGCACACTCAGGCAGTCCACAAAATGCTTCTGTATGACTTCTTTTGGCTCCGTGATTGCCGTTAAATTCATTTTTTGGTTCCATTCCAGCAGCAGTGACAGATATGTCTGAAACTGTCTGACCATGCCATCTGTCAGTTTCACACCCATCTGTTCACAGCTGGTTCGAAGCAAAGCCTGATTCTCCATTTCTGTCTCTACTCCTTTTCAATACAATAAATTTTCCATTTGCCAAACTCATTTGGTTCCGCTACCATACGTACAGAAATGACTTCTTTTTCTCCGGATGCCGCTAGCGATAACATCCGCGTATTTTTCCCGCTGTCTGCCACAAAAAAACGGCATTGTTCCGCATGGGCAAATACTTGTTTCAATTCTTCCAGATCCGCACCGCTGATTGCCTGGGATAAATATCCCCTTGCTTCTTCCGTTCCGTCCTGTCGCAATGCCTGTAAAAATGCCAGAAGCGTCCCTTTTGGGTTTGCCAATGAAAAAAACGGCAAATTCCGGTGGCAAAACACTGCATCTTCCCACAAAAAAGCTCGACGCCCAACGGGCAGAAAACATTTTTTCCTTTGTTTTGGTAAGCCTGCCGGCTTGTCCCACGGAAGAAAAAGCATCCTCCTTCCTCTCCTTTCTGTATTAGCCACGCCGTTTTTGCTGTTCCAAATAAATCAACAGTACCGAAATATCCGCCGGGGATACGCCCGTGATGCGGGATGCATGCCCGATAGAACGGGGACGGATGGCATTGAGTTTTTGCCGGGCTTCCAACCGCAGCCCTTGTATCCTTTCATAATCGATCTCTTCTGGCAGCAGACGGTTTTCCAATTTCTGGAACTGTTCCACCTGTTTTATCTGCTGACTGATATAGCCTTCGTATTTGATTTGGATATTCACCTGCTCCTGTACCGCAGCAGGCAGCGCCGGGCGTTGGGGATCCAATGGCGCCAACTTGACATAATCCAATTCCGGGCGTTTGATCAGATCCGCCAGCTTAACGCCGGTTTGGATGGGAGAGCTGCCATATTGTGCCAACACCTCCAATACCTCCTTTGCCGGCGAAAGATTCCATCCCTTCACCCGCTGAATTTCCTCTGCTGTCAGCCGTTGTTTCTCCAGCAGCGCCTGATATCGTTTTTCATCCACCAAACCAATGCGATAGCCAATCGGCGTCAGCCGCTGGTCCGCATTATCCTGCCTTAGCAGCAGACGGAATTCCGCACGGGAAGTCATCATACGATAGGGTTCTTTGCTTCCCTTGCTGATTAAGTCATCAATCAGCACACCGATATACCCATCTGAGCGCTGTAATATAATGGGTTCTTCGCCTTGGATATAGCGCACCGCATTGATACCGCCCATCAATCCCTGTGCCGCTGCTTCTTCATAACCAGAAGAACCGTTAAACTGACCGGCAGAGAATAATCCCGGATAGTCTTTGAATTCCAAAGACAGCTTCAACTGCGTCGCATCAATACAGTCATATTCGATGGCATAGGCAAAACGGGTGATTTCACAATGCTCCAGCCCCGGAATGGTGCGGTACATAGCAATCTGCACATCTTCCGGCAGCGAAGAAGACATTCCCTGGATATACATTTCTTCTGTATTTTCTCCTTCCGGTTCTACAAACAGCTGGTGACGTTCTTTATCAGCAAACCGCACCACCTTATCCTCAATGGACGGACAATACCGCGGTCCAGTTCCTTCAATCAGTCCGCCAAACAAAGGAGAACGGTGCAGATTTTCCCGTATGACCTGATGAGTTTTCTCATTGGTATAGGTCAGCCAGCACGGCACTTGCTCCCGGGCAATTCCTTCTGCTGTATTCTCAAAAGAAAACGGCACAATTTCCGCATCTCCGTACTGAGGCTGCATTTTGCTGAAGTCCAGCGAATTTCGGTTCATGCGGGCAGGCGTACCCGTTTTGAAACGGAACAGGCGAATCCCCATATCCCGCAGGCACTGACTCAGCTTTGTTGCAGGCATTAAGTTATTGGGACCGCTTTCTGTAATACAATCTCCAGTCAAACAGCGACTTTTCATATAAGTCCCCATACACAGCACAACTGCTTTGCAGCCATAGAGAGCGCCGCCTGCTGTCACCACGCCGGTCACATGTCCATCCTCCATCCGAATTTCCACAATCTCTGCCTGACGAATCCGCAAATGCGGTGTATTTTCCAAGGTATGTTTCATTTCTTCATGATATCGATTTTTGTCTGCCTGTGCCCGCAGGGAATACACAGCAGGGCCTTTTCCCGTATTCAGCATTTTGGTCTGAATATATGTTTTATCAATGTTTCTGCCCATTTCACCACCCAGTGCGTCGATCTCCCGCACCAGATGTCCCTTGGAACTGCCGCCAATAGACGGATTACAGGGCATCATTGCAATGCTGTCCAGACTGATGGCAAATAATATCGTTTCCATTCCCAATCTTGCCGCGGCAAGCGCCGCTTCACAGCCTGCATGTCCGCCGCCAATGACGGCAATATCAATCTTCTCCGCATTATACATAGGTACACCTCTTTGCCATGATTTCAAAATGCAATATATTGTATCATTGTATGGGAAAAAGCCTGAAAATGCAAGATAATCCGGAGAAAAAAGACAGAAAGCCTCTCGGCAGAAACCCTACTGCTGCATGCCATTTCCCATCTATTCTTCCGATACCGTTAGCTCACTGTTTTTTTCTTCCAGACGCCGCATCGCTTTTCGAAATTGATAGGCAAATAATATCGCCGTTGTGGTAACGGCAATCGTATCCGCTACCGGCTCTGCCAGAAAAACTGCAAGCGCTTTTTGTTCCATCCGCATGGGCAGAATATAAATCAGCGGAATCAACAAAATGATTTTGCGGTAAACTGCCAAAAATAATGATGTTTTCGCGTTGCCAATAGCAATAAATGTTTGCTGGCAAGCAATTTGTATGCCGAAAATCCCTGCCATAGCAAAATAGTACCGAAGCGCCCATGCCGTATAATCCAGCAGTTCTGCATTATGACTGAACATCATCGGAATCAGTCTTGGGAATATCATGCACACTGCCCATAATGCCATAGAATATCCCAAACTGTAAATCAACAGCAAACGAAACGTCCGCCGCACCCGATCGGCATGACCTGCACCAAAATTATATCCTGTAATCGGCTGTGCGCCTTGTGCCAGACCTGTCAACGGCAGCATAGAAAACTGCATGATACTGGTTAATATGCTCATCGCACCTACAGCAATATCCCCGCCATAACGATACAGGGAAGAATAAAAGCATAAGCTGATGGCACTTTCCGTCACCTGCATAATAAACGGTGACATTCCCAGCAGAAGACAGGGAAAAACCACGGAACGCCGTAATGCAAAATACCGCTTTTCCAGCTTCAAAATGGTTTTCTCACCCGTTAGGAACCGCAATACCCACAGGGCAGAAACTGCTTGAGAAATCACTGTTGCCAATGCTGCGCCTTTTACTCCCATATCCAGCAAAAAAATAAAAATTGGGTCCAATACAATATTGATGACTGCACCAATGACGACCGTCAGCATACTGGTTTTGGCAAATCCCTGCGCGGTAATAAAGGCATTCATTCCCAAAGATATTTGCACAAAAATTGTTCCTAATACATATAAATTGAGATATTCCATGGCATAGCCAATGGTATTTTCACTGGCGCCGAACAACAACAGCAGCGGCTCAGCAAATCGCAGAAAAAACATCGTCAGTAAAACTGCAATCAACAATAGCATCACAAAACTGTTGCCCATCGTGCGATGCGCTTCTTCGCTTTCTCCTCGTCCTATCAAAACAGAGGCACGAGGTGCGCTTCCCATACTGACCAACGCCGCAAACGCAGAAATCAGCATAATCAACGGCATACAAACACCGACTCCCGTCAGCGCCATGGCTCCTATTTCCGGAATATGCCCAATATACATACGGTCTACTACATTATAGAGCACATTCACCACCTGTGCCGTAATCGCAGGAACAGCCAACTGCTTCAACAGTGATTTCACATCCGCCGTGCCCAAGCGATTTTCCTGCGCTGTCTGATTTTGCTGCATACACCACCCCTTCTTTCTTCATTTGCCTAAACAAAATTTAGTAAAGATGCGGTCAATAATCTCCTCATCTGTCACATCTCCGGTAATTTCCCCTAATGCACGACTGGCATCCTGTAAATCCATGGAGATAAAATCTTCCGGCATGCGGGTACGGATGGTTGTCAAACACCGCTCCATAGCTTCTTTGGCAGCAAAAAGCGCATGTTGATGACGAGTATTACCCAACAGTATCTCGTCTGTCATTGTACGCTGTCCATGATAAAACATTATTTTGATGGCATCGATCACAGTATCAAAACCGGTATTTTCTTTCACAGATACCGATCGAATCTGTTCCTTTGAAACAAAAGTTTCTAATTCCGCTGCAGAAAGCTGCTGCTGCAAATCCGATTTATTGAGCAGAACGATGCTGTGCTTGCCTCGAATCAGTTCCAATATTTCTTTGTCTTCTGCTTCCAGTGGACGGGATGCATCCAACATCATCAAAATCAAATCTGCCTGCTGGGCATACTGTTTGGATTTTTCTACGCCCATACGTTCCACTACATCACCGGTTTCCCGGATCCCGGCAGTATCTACGATTTTGACAGGTATCCCGTCTATATTGATATATTCTTCCACAGTATCCCGTGTGGTACCAGGGATATCTGTTACAATGGCCCTCTCTTCTTCCAAAAACCAATTCAGCAAAGAGGACTTGCCTACATTTGGTTTTCCCAAAATCACTGTTTTCAGCCCTTCCCGCAGAATTTTTCCACGGTCTGCCCCTGCCAGCAGCTGTTCCATGCGCTTGAGCATTTCCTGTGCGCGCTGCTCCATATCGCGATATGTTTCTTCTTCAATATCATAATCCGGATAGTCAATGACTGCCTCTATGGATGCAATCATATCCAAGATTTCCTCCCGCATTTGGCGCACTGCTTTCTTTAACCTGCCTTCCAGCTGATACACCGCAGCCTGACGGGAAAGCTCCGTTTTAGACTGAATCAGGTCAATAACAGCTTCTGCCTGCGTCAAGTCAATTCTTCCGTTCAGAAAGGCGCGTTTTGTAAATTCTCCTGGCTCTGCCAATCTTGCACCTGCTTGCAGCACCGCCTGCAATACCCGTTGTGTTACCAACAAACCACCATGGCAGTTCACTTCCACAATATCCTCCTTGGTATATGTATGGGGCGCTTTCATCACGGAAACCAACACTTCGTCAATCACTTCTCCTTTTTCTCTATCGGTAAATACCCCATAAGAAAGAGTGTGACTGGCTTTTTCCGTTAATTTTTTCTTTCCACGAAATAAAGTATCTGCCAATGCAATACAACCCTCGCCGCTCATTCGTACAATGCCGATTCCGCCACTGCCCAATGGTGTAGAAATGGCGGCAATGATATCATCCAATGCGTTTGCCTGCTGCAGCATATATGAACATCTCCTTTTCGATCCGTTTCAAAAAAAGGCGTCCGAACAGTTCTGTTTCCCCGCACGGTCGCCTTTTTCATACACAATTATTCTGCTTTTTCCGTTTTTTCCGCCCTTTTCTGCTCTCTGGATGCACTATTTTTTCCCTTCAGTGCAATCACCACATTTCGGAACGGTTCTTCCCCTTCGCTGAACGTTGTCACATACCGGTCATTTTGCAAGGCAGAATGGATGATTCTTCTCTCATAAGGATTCATCGGTTCTAACACTACATTTTTTCTGGTATGTTTTACTTTTTTCGCCAGATTAAACGCCAGCGTTTCCAGCGTTTCTTTTCTTCTTTGGCGATAATTCTCCGTATCCAGCATTACGCTGATATAAGAAGCACTGTTTTTGTTTACCACTAAATTTACCAGATACTGCAGTGCATCCAGTGTTTGACCTCTTTTACCGATTAAAATTCCCATATCTTCCCCAGTCAAATCTACCATCAGATGCTTATCCTGCAACTTCGTTTCGATTTTGATAATCAATCCCATAGACAGAAAGATTTCCCGCAGGAAATTCTCTGCAGCTTTTTCCGGATTAAAATTCTTTTTTACCAATACAACGGCATCTTTTCCGCCAAACATCCCCAAAAATCCTTTGGAACCTTCTTCAATGACCGTTATACTAACTTCATCCTGCGTCACCTGCAGTTCCGCCAGTGCAGCGGCAACGGCTTCGTCAATGGTTTTTCCGCTTTTTCTGATCTCATCCATTTCTTATAACGCCCCCTCAGCCAGTTTCTTTTTATAAAATTTCTGCAGGAACACTTGCTGTAAAATACCAAAAATGTTGCTGATGGTCCAGTAAACGCCCAAACCGGCAGGCACCTGGAAACAAAAGACAGCCATCATAATGGGCATAAAATACAGCATCATTTTATTCATACTATTGGCCATCGCAGCCGTTTGTTCATTTACCGCATTTGCCGCAGGATTGACCAGCATCATCGTCACCTTTGCTTGGATATATGTGGTCACACCGGCAACAATAGGTACAAAGATGCTGGGCAGGCTCAATTCGCACTTGCTGACCAGCGGGACAGTCAGGAAGGTTTCAATGGTATTTTTGGTCTCCAACAGCGGCAGCAGCGCGTTTCCGCTCTCGCCCAGTACCGTCAGGATGGTATTCCATTCATCTGCCTTGATATTGGCAACCAACAATACTACGTCATTGACATTCTGCATATCAATCGTGCCAATATTTTTATAGGTATCCACCAAATCCTGTGCATAAGGTGTAAACGCTTCCATACGCAAAGCAGCAGGAATGTTAATGATTGCGTTGGCAATTTCCGTATAGTTTTGACCAATGACATCCACATATACATACGCGTTTTGGAAAATATAATACAACGCGTATAAAATCGGCAGCTGAATGAGCAGCGGCAAACAGCCGCCCATCAGATGTACCCCGTTTTTCTTTTGGAAATCCTGCAGTTCCAGCGCCATTCTCTGCTGGGACATGGTATCCGTCTTTCCTTTATATTTATCTCTGATTTTGTTCATCTCCGGCTGAAGCTGCTGCATCTTAAAAGAAGATTTCTGCTGCTTCATCATCAACGGGAACAAAATGAGTTTTACAATCAATGTAAATACAATAATGGCGATTCCCAGTGCTCCGGCACTGACACCATTATATATGCCATTAAAGAGCATATCATAAAATTTACCCAATACTGTGGCAATGGGACCAAAGATACCTGGCTCCCGCACCATACGAACAGTGCTCAACAACATCAATTCATTCACTTTTTTGCCTCCTTACACACAAAATAAGAATAGTTTTGCCCCACAGGGCATATTTTTGCATACTTAAGGCACCGGATCATAGCCGCCTTCATGAAAAGGATGGCATTTCAGCAGCCGACGCACTGCCAACCAACCGCCTTTTATGGCACCATATTTTTGAATGGCTTCATAAGCATAACGGGAACATGTCGGTGTAAAACGGCAATGCGGACCGATGTAAGGGGAAATCCCCAGCTGATACAAACGAATCAGCATCAAACAAAGTTTGCGAAGCATACAATCATCTCGATTCTGTTTTTGGTTCCTCCGCGATACGGATCAAATTCTGTTTTTTCATCAAATGACGCAGAGATTCCCGCACCTCCCAATAGGATGCGTCCTTACAGGAAACACGGGCAATGACAACAATATCGTACCCGTGTTTGATCTCTGATTCCAAACTGCGGTAACTCTCCCGAATCAAGCGGGTAATATGGGAGCGAACCACGCTTTTGCCAACTTTTTTGCTCACAGAAATTCCCAAACGGTTTTCTTGTGTGCCGTTTTTGATCAAATACATTACCAAACGGCGATTTGCAAAAGATTTTCCTTTTTGATAAACATACCGGAACTGAAAATTTTTTTTCAGGGATTGTGTAAAAAGCATGGCGTCCCTTCTTTCCTGTCCTGTCCAAATACTCCCTATGACGAACAAAAGGCCACACACATTCTGCGGCCTTAATTTTACTCGTATAATCGAAACTTACGCGGACAATACTTTTCTACCTTTTCTTCTTCTTGCAGCCAGCACTTTTCTGCCGTTTGCGGTTCTCATTCTTTTTCTGAAGCCATGTTCTCTGCTTCTCTGTCTTTTCTTGGGCTGGAATGTCATTTTCATCGATATGCACCTCCTTTGTTGCAGGGTTAAAGACTGCTCATTTCAGAGCACTGCTACTATTATATTGAAAAAGCTTGTTCCCGTCAAGAAAAAAATCAGCACAACCCACGGAAAACAGCGGTTTTTTCTGGATAACTCCCCTATCCTGTATGAAAATTCATACAAAAAAACGTATATTTTGGAACTTTTTGAGACTTTATATGCTATATCTTGTAAAAAAGGCAATGTCTGAAAAAATTGCAAATGAAAAAAATTTTTTCTGTTTTCCTGTCAACTATCACAAAACAGACACAGCAGTTTTGACCGAAACCACGGAATTCGCTATTTTTTTCACAAAGTTTTTCCGCAGCATTGCCTTGCTTTTTCTTGATTTGGTCACAATCCAGTCCATTTTTTCATTGCGGTTGTGGATAACTTTTGTTATACTAAAAAGCAGAAAAAAATTGGATGTATCTGCGGGCAATCTTTCACCCGCATACACAACAATGTCTATCTCAAATGGACAAAGCTGCGTTTTTTTGACTGTATTCGACTGCTGATTCGTTTCCTTTCAACAGCAAAGCAGAGAAGATCAGTAAAAACGCTGTTTTTTTCCACACATCCACATTGTCCACTATATATGGAATTCAGTTATCCACAAATTGTGGACAACCCTGTGTATAACTTAATTTCTCTGTGGTTTTACTGTGGAAGTTCAGTGTATGAACTGGCAGCTGTTCCGTTTTTTTCCACACTCTTTTGAAATGTGGAAAACCGAAACTTTGATTTTCCACATTGTTGTGTATAACCGTAATGATGTGTTGTCCATACACAAGAAAAAGAACAGAATCTGTGTATAACCAGAAAGGTTATTCACAAACGGAATCATCGCAATTTTCAGAAAAGATAATCAAATGAGGAGGGTATTATGGACATCAATCAATATTGGAACGAAGCGCTGCAAATCATCGAGAAGGAAATTTCCTCACCAGTCAGTTATGAAACCTGGATCCTTCCCATCGTTCCCGTTGGGATTGACGGCAGTCGTTTTTTGCTGCGGGTCAGTGAACCATTTTATAAAGAAATGTTGGAAAAACGGCATTTACCGTTGATTCGAAGCGCCATCAAAACTGTTACAAAAGTAAATTATGAAATTGTCATCCTAACAGAAGGAGAAGAAGCGCCGCACAGTACACAATCTATAATCAAACCAGAAGAAAACAATGATTTAGCTAAAAATCTAAATCCGAAATATGTATTCAGTTCTTTTGTCGTCGGCAACAGCAACCGTATGGCTCACGCCGCTTCTCTCGCCGTAGCAGAATCTCCTGCAAAGGCATATAATCCGCTATTTTTATACGGCAATTCCGGTTTGGGAAAAACCCATTTGATGCATTCTATTGCGCATTTTATATTGGAAAAAAATCCATCTACAAAAGTACTGTACGTCACAAGTGAAACATTTACCAATGAATTGATTTTATCAATCCAAAACAATAAAAACGAAGAATTTCGCAATAAATATCGCAACATTGATGTATTGCTGATCGACGATATTCAGTTTATTTCCAAAAAAGAGGGAACACAGGAGGAATTTTTCCATACGTTCAATGCACTATATGAATCCAATAAACAAATCATCATATCTTCAGACCGTCCGCCCAAGGAAATCAAAACACTGGAAGACCGTTTGCGCAGCCGGTTTGAATGGGGTTTGATTGCAGATATTCAGCCGCCGGACTATGAAACCAGAATTGCTATTCTGCGTAAAAAAGCCGATCGAGATCATCTGGTGGTCCCAGATGATGTCATGGCATATATTGCCAAAAATATTGTATCCAATATTCGGGAACTGGAAGGCGCTTTGACTCGAATCGTCGCATATGCAACGCTGACCAATCAAGACATTTCCCTGGAACTGACAGAAAAATCCATGAAAGACGTCTACAGCGAAAACGCACAGGCACCGTTAACACCAGATCTAATTCAAGAAATTGTAGCACGGCACTACAATATCCGCGTCGAAGACATACAGGGAAATAAAAAACCAAAAAATATTGCTTTTCCCAGACAAGTATCTATGTACTTATGCCGAAAACTATTGGATATCTCTCTGCCCAAGATCGGGGACAGCTTTGGTGGCAGAGATCACACAACTGTAATCCATGCGATTTCTAAAATTGAAAAACAAATGGAAAACGATACAGAATTGAAAAAAACCATCATTCAGCTAGAAAAGGAACTCAAAGAACGATAACCCAAAATCCTATTTTCCAGCATCTGAATATATCCACATCCCTCTGTGCATTTTCTCTGGACAGACTGTGGATAATCGGAAGGTGGATCCTTAGATTGTGAATTTTGTGGATAACACCAATCTGTGTACTTTCTTTTTCCACAGAGTTGTCCCAATTCGATTTTTCTTGTATTTTCTGGAAAAATCAGACTTATCCACAATTTCACAGCCCCTACGACTACGACTACGATTTTCATTCTATTTATATTTCTATTACACTGTGAAAAAAGGAGATGTGTATATCTATGAAACTGACCTGCAGCAAAGACCTGTTGCTTCATTACATTAACATTGTCAACAAAGCAGTCTCTTCTCGAACAACATTACCCATTTTAGAATGTATCCTGTTGCATGCAGAAACAGATCGCTTTACAATGACAGCGAACAATCTGGAATTGGGAATTCAAACGGCACCCATCGATGCCACAATTATACAAACAGGAGAGATTGCAATTGAAGCAAAAATATTCCATGAAATCATTCGTCGTCTCAATGGAGAAACTGTAACATTAGAAACTGGAGAAAACAATGCCATTACCATCACAGGAGGCACTTCCCGTTTTACGATTATGGGACAAGCAGGAGACGATTTTCCTTCTTTGCCACAGGTTGCACAGGAAGAAGCCTATACCTTGGGACAAAATGAGCTGCGCAATCTGATACGTCAAACCATTTTTTCCATTTCTCAAGAATCTACCAAACAGATTCTGACCGGTGAGTTATTTGAAATGAAAGAGCATTGTATGCATGTGGTATCCATTGACGGATATCGGATTTCTTTCCGTAAAAGTCCGTTGGAACATGAATTTGCGCCGAAAAGTGTTGTTGTACCCGGAAAAACATTGACAGAACTGATGAAAATTCTTTCACAGGAAGAAGAAGATAAAGTACAGTTGTATTTTACAGAAAAACATGTGTTGTTTGATCTGGGAATTGCAACGATGGTTTCCCGTCTCTTGGAAGGTGATTATGTTAGCTATGAGAATAATTTTACGGAAGACTATAAGACAAAACTGATTATTCATACAGCAGAATTGATTCAAGCGTTGGAGAGAGCCTCTTTGGTATCTAGGGATAACCGCAAAACACCGGTACGCCTGGAACTGCGTCCGAATGTTTTGGTTATTACGGCAAGAAGTGATATGGGTACGGCATATGAAGAAGTTCCGAACGAAACGGACGGTGACGAAATGCAGATTGCCTTTAATCCGCGGTATCTCATTGAAGCACTGCGTGCCATTGAGGACGAAAAAGTTGCCATCCGTTTTACTGGTTCGCTCAGTCCCTGTACCATTGTACCATTGGAGGGGAATGCCTATCAGTATTTGATTTTGCCGCTGCGCATGTAAGAAACGGAGGGAATCGGCAATATGGAGACAGTCTATATTCATACGGAATTTATCAAATTACAGCAGCTGCTGAAATTGGCTGGCTTGATAGAGCAGGGCTCAGATGCGAAATTATTTTTGGCAGACGGTTTGGTCTATGTGAATGGCGTGATGGCAACAGAACGTGGGAAAAAAATCCATCCAGGAGATGTTGTGGAGGTCAAAGGAAGCGGCTGTGTAACGGTACTGGCGGAACCCCATTGACAATATGTTTTTGTACTAAGGACAATTTGAGCCTGCACAGCCTGCATCGCATACATATTTTATTTTTATAACAAAAAGGTGTATTTTTATGCATATAAAGGAAATATCACTGCAAGGGTTTCGTAATCTGGAACCTTTGCGGTTGATGCCCAGCGGTGGTGTCAATCTGTTTTATGGTAATAATGCTCAGGGAAAAACCAATTTTCTGGAATCCATTTATTTTTGTGCATTGGGTCGTTCTCTGCGTGGGAAAAACGAGCAGCAGCTCATTGCGTTTGGCGCAGAAGAAAGTCATATTCGTTTGGAAGTGATGCGGGAAAACCGCAGTGACCGGATTGATGTGCATCTGAAACGGGAGGAAAAAAAGGGGATTGCTGTCAACGGTATTCCTGTAAAAAAAATGGGCGAGTTGTTTGGTACGTTATACGCGGTCATTTTTTCTCCCGAAGATTTGTCTTTGGTGAAGGGAGGACCAGCGGAACGACGGCGGTTTTTGGATATGGAGCTATGTCAAATTAGCCATGTGTATTATTATGACTTGCAGCAGTATTACCGTGTGCTGAAGCAAAGAAATAATCTGCTCAAAGATATCCGTCAGAAACCAGACCTGGCGGATACCCTTTTTGTCTGGGATGAGCAATTAGCAGAGAGGGGAGAGCGGATGATAGCCGCCAGAAGCGCATTTTTGGCGCGTCTGGACGCGATAGCGGCGCAAAAGCAGGAAATATTGACTGGAGGCAAAGATTGCTTAAAAACGGAATATAAGCCAAATTGCGAAGGGGGCAGTCTGAGGGAAAGACTGCGGCGCAGTTTGGATCGGGATTTGCAGCTGGGCAGCACGCAGGTTGGACCGCATAAAGATGATATTCTGTTTTTGGTCAATGACAGAGATGTGAAACAGTTTGGATCGCAAGGTCAGCAGCGGACGACAGCATTATCCGCAAGATTGGCGGAAATTGTGCTGATACGGGAAGAAACGGGCGAACATCCAGTTCTGTTGCTGGATGATGTGCTCTCGGAGTTAGATGAAACCCGCCAGCGCTATCTGATGGAGAGTATCGATGGGTTGCAGGCGTTTTTGACCTGTACTGGAATTGAGGACGCAGTCAAACGCTATCTGCATCGAGAAAATTTGTTTTTGGTGCAGAATGGCAGGATTTCAAGAGCGTGAGCAGAATGCAGTCACCTGGATCAGAGCAAAAGAAGAAAACCGTCCTGTGAACAGATTGGGCGGTTTTTTTGTTGGAATCATGCAATGAGTATGTCCGTCTGACAGAAACAAATATAGGAATTTCCGTGAGTTGTGCCAATGAAACATTTATTAAGGATAGAAGGCGTTGAAGAAAATGCATAAAAAATGCTGTTTTTCCTTGTAATATCAGTGGTTTTACTTGTGAAAACATAAAAAAAGTGATATAATGAATGCATGGTTTTTTCGGAGCAGGATACTCCGATTTTTTTATCTTGACAGGTAAGGAGAGAACAGTATGTCAGCAGAGTATAATGAAAGCCAAATCCAAGTATTGGAAGGGCTGGAAGCGGTGCGCAAGCGTCCCGGTATGTACATTGGCTCCACCAGTGAAAAAGGGCTGCATCATCTGGTATATGAAATCGTGGACAACGCCGTAGATGAGGCGCTGGCAGGATTTTGCACGGAAATTACGGTCACCATTCACCCGGATAATTCTATTTCCGTGTTGGATAACGGAAGAGGCATCCCGGTAGGCATCCATCACCAGAAAGGCATTTCTGCCCTTGAAGTTGTATTCACCATACTGCATGCAGGTGGAAAATTCGGCGGCGGCGGATATAAAGTGTCCGGCGGTCTGCACGGGGTTGGCGCGTCGGTAGTCAATGCCCTGTCCTCCTGGCTGTATGTCCGGGTGTGTACAGACGGGAAGATGTATGAGCAAAAATATGAACGGGGCAATGTCCTTTGCCCGGTGCGGGAAATCGGCACGACGGAGGAGCATGGGACGTTTGTTCATTTTCTGCCGGATGCAGAAATTTTTGAAGAAACGGTGTTTACCTATGACGTCTTAAAACAGCGTCTGCGGGAAACGGCATTTTTGACCAAAGGGCTGAAGATCAATCTGGAGGATCTGCGCGAAGGCATGGAACAGAAACGCTCGTTCCACTACGAAGGCGGTATCAAAGAGTTTGTGGCTTATATCAATAAAAACCGTCAGCCGCTGTACGACAGTATCTTCTATGCCAGCGGACAAAAAGACGGGGTATTGGTGGAAGTGGCATTTCAGCATAACGATGGTTTTACGGAGAATATTTTTACTTTTGTCAATAACATCAATACGCCGGATGGCGGAACACATTTGGTTGGATTCAAATCCGGTCTAACCAAAACCATCAACGACTACGGCAAAAAGATTGGCGTGATCAAAGACGCAGATAAAAAGCTTTCCGGGGATGATGTGCGCGAGGGCATGACGGCGGTGGTCAGCATCAAAGTGGAAGATCCGCAGTTTGAAGGGCAGACGAAAGCAAAATTGGGCACCAGCGAAGCAAAAGGCGCTGTGGAAGCGGTGCTGAGCGAATATCTGACCTATTTCCTGGAGGAAAACCCTGCGGTGGGGAAGCTCATTGTGGAAAAGGGTATGATGGCTTCCAGAGCCCGGGATGCAGCCAGAAAGGCGAGAGAGCTGGTGCGCCGCAAAACCGGATTGGAAAATACCAGAATGCCGGGGAAATTGACCGACTGTACCAGTAAGGACCCGTATGAATGCGAAATCTATATTGTCGAGGGGAATTCTGCCGGCGGTTCGGCTATTAAAGCCAGAGATCCCAAAACCCAGGCAGTGCTTCCGCTGCGCGGCAAAATCTTAAATGTGGAAAAAGCCAGATTGGACAGGATCCTCAACAGCGAGGAGATCCGCAATATGATCACAGCCTTTGGTACGGGGATTTCCGAAGATTTTGATTTGGAAAAGCTGCGGTATCATAAGATTGTGATTATGACGGATGCGGATGTAGACGGCGCTCATATCCGCACCCTGCTGCTGACTTTCTTCTATCGGTATATGCCGCAGCTCATTGAGGAAGGCAAGATCTATATTGCCCAGCCGCCGCTGTATCGGGTGGAAAAGAACAAGAAGCATTATTATGTATATGACGATGTCCAATTGGAAGCCCTGTATCGGGAAATCGGCAGGGATAACATCAAAGAGGTGCAGCGCTATAAGGGTCTGGGAGAAATGGATTATGACCAGCTGCGGGATACTACGATGGCGGTGGAACATCGTATTTTGAAAAAAGTAGACATTGGCGATGCCCTTTTGGCAGATGAAATTTTCAGTATGCTCATGGGAGACAGTGTAGAGCCAAGACGGGAATTTATCGAAGAAAACGCCCAGTATGCGGAAATGGACTTCTGATGGAAAGGGATTGAGGTGAAAACATGAGTGAAGAACAAAAGGAGCTGGATAAGGTCGTTACCGTGGATATCAACGACGAGATGAAGCAGTGCTATATTGACTATGCCATGAGCGTGATTGTCGCCCGCGCACTGCCGGATGTCAGAGACGGTCTCAAACCGGTGCAGCGCCGGATCCTGTATTCCATGAATGAAATGAATCTGGAGCCAAATAAACCGTATAAAAAATCCGCGCGTATCGTCGGGGATACGATGGGGAAATACCATCCCCACGGCGATAGCTCCATTTATCAAGCGATGGTGCGGATGGCACAAAATTTTTCCATGCGTTATATGCTGGTGGACGGTCACGGCAATTTTGGCTCCATTGATGGGTATGGCGCTGCGGCCAGTCGTTATACGGAAGCCCGGATGTCCCGCATCACGGCGGCCATGCTTGCCGATATTGAAAAGGATACCGTGGATTTTGTGCCGAACTATGATGAAAATGAGAAAGAACCGGTGGTACTGCCTGCCCGGATCCCCAATCTATTGGTCAATGGTTCTTCGGGGATTGCAGTCGGGATGGCGACCAATATCCCGCCCCATAATTTGGGAGAAGTGATTGACGGGCTGACGGTGATGATTACGGATAAAATCCAAGAGAAAGAAACAGATTTAGAGGAATTGATGGAATGCATCAAAGGCCCTGATTTTCCGACGGGCGCCTCGATTTTAGGCAAAAGCGGCATTCGTGCCGCCTACCGTACGGGCCGCGGGAAAATTCTGGTGCGTGCGACAGCGGAAATCCAGCCGATGGAGCACGGCAGAGAAAAAATTGTGGTGACAGAAATTCCATATATGGTCAATAAACTGCGGCTGATTGAAAAAATTGCCGATTTGGTGAAGGAAAAACGGGTGGAAGGTATCAGCGATCTGTATGATGCTTCTGCCGGGGATGATATCCAGATTATCATTGAACTGAAAAAGGATGCAAATGCCAATGTGATCTTAAATCAGCTTTATAAATATACTCAGCTGCAGGAAAGTTTCGGTGCGATATTGCTGGCATTGGTAGACGGCAAGCCGGTTGTGATGAATTTGCAGCAGATGCTTGCGGAATATTTGAAACATCAAGAAGAGGTGGTCACACGGCGGACCCGCTATAATTTGGAAAAAGCAGAGAAGCGCGCCCATATTCTGGAAGGGCTGCGCATCGCGATTTCCAATATAGACGAAGTGATCCATATTATCCGTACCAGCTATGACAATGCGAAGGAACGGCTGATGGAACGGTTTGCATTATCGGAGCTGCAGGCACAGGCAATCTTGGAAATGCAGCTGAGACGATTGCAGGGATTGGAGCATGAAAAGATTGATGCAGAATATCGGGATTTACAGGAAAAGATTGCATATTATCGTTCGCTGCTTGCCGATGAGAAAAAACTGCTGGGTGTGATCCGGGAGGAATTGCAGGAAATCAAGGAAAAATACGCCGATCCCCGCCGTACCAAATTGGTGGCAAACCCCGGTGAGATCGACGTAGAGGATTTGATCGAGGAGGAAACCTGCGTGTTTACCCTCTCCAGCCTGAATTATATCAAACGAACGCCGCTGATGACGTATAAAAGCCAAAACCGGGGCGGCAGAGGGATTGTTGGGATGCAGACCAGAGAAGAGGATTTTGTCAAAGATCTGTTTTTATCCTCTACCCATGATACCTTACTGTTTTTTACCAACCGGGGCAGAGTGTACCGGCTGAAAGGCTATGAAATTCCAGAAGCCGGCAGAACGGCAAGGGGTATGGCGATTGTGAATCTGCTGGAGATTGCGCCGGAGGAATCGATTACCGCTGTGATTCCGGTGAAAGCATTCCGGGAGGATCGCTATTTGATGATGCTGACCAAATACGGTATTGTCAAAAAGACAGATCTGGCAAGCTATGCTAATATCCGAAAAGGCGGCTTAATTGCGGTAAATCTGCGAGAAGATGACAGTTTGATTGCGGTGATGACCACAGAAGGAGAGGATCGGGTTCTGGTGGCGACCCGAAATGGTATGGGCATCCAGTTCAGCGAGGCAGATGTGCGTCCGATGGGGCGAGCAGCAACGGGTGTCAAAGCTATTTCCCTGAGAGAGGGAGACTATGTGGTAGCGGCAGAAAAAGTCAGCCCGACGGCAAAGGTGTTGAATGTGACCGAAAAGGGATATGGCAAACGAACGGATATCGAAGAGTTCAAATTGCAGTACCGCGGCGGTATGGGGGTCAAAATCCATCAGCTGACGGAAAAGACCGGGCTGTTGGCAGGCGTGCTGATGATGGAAGAAAATGAAGAAGTGATGCTCATGACATCCGAAGGCGTCATTATCCGGCTGAGAGGCAGCGATATCTCAACCATAGGCAGAGTGTCCCAAGGCGTGAAACTGATGCATTTGAACGAAGGTGTCAGTGTAGTGGGCATTGCGAAGATTACAGAAGAAGATATGGAAAGCGAATTGGAAGCGCAGATGGAGGAAACGACAGAAGCATCCGTGGAAGCATAACGAAAGTAGATAGATGGGCGGAAATTGGTTTTCCGCCCTGTTTTGTATCGAACAGAAAGAGGTGGTGTCAGATGGAGGAAACCATTACCTATCTTTGTCCGGGCTGTGGCGCTTATCTGCGCTTTGACGGTGCAGCGGGGAAATGGGTCTGCGATTATTGTGACAGTGTTTATACAAAAGAAGAATTGGAACAGCGCGGGGTGCAGACTGAGGACAGCGGATATGCGGTTCAAACCGAAGACAGCGGAGAGACGGGAGAGACCAGCTGGGCATTTCAGGAAAATGTAGAGGAAGGGGTTTCTGCCGAACAACTGCAGGCATATCGTTGTCCAAACTGCGGTGCGGAGATTGTAACCGATTCTGTTACAGCAGCTACCTTTTGTGTCTTTTGTCAAAATCCTACAGTCATTCCACAGCGCTTTGATGGGAAATATCGCCCTTCTGCCATACTGCCTTTTGCGACAAATCAGGCACAAGCCAAGGAGGCGTTTCGAAGACTGTGCAAAGGGAAAAAATTGCTGCCTGCTGGTTTTTTGTCCAAGCAACGGCTGGAAAAGATTACTGGTGTATATGTCCCCTTTTGGCTCTTTGACTGCAAGGCGGATTTTGATTACCATGCCACGGGAGAAATCCATACGGTATGGAGTGATGGGGATTATCAATATACCAAAACAGATTTGTATCATATTCACCGGGCAGGCAGTATGGATTTTGAAAATATTCCGCTGGATGCGTCGGAACATATGGAAGATCGCCTGATGGATGCACTGGAACCGTTTGATTTCTCCAAAGTTCAGCCGTTTGATATGCGGTATTTGAGCGGATATTTGGCAGAAGTATATACTTATGAACCAAAGGATTTGTACCAGCGGATGACGGAGCGGATCACACCCGGTGTCCGCCGCCAGATTGAGGAAAAAAACCGTCCGTATCATTTGGTGCATAGTGTACGCTGTGATACTGCCTTTCAGTCGGAGCATCAGGCATATTTGTTGCTGCCAGTGTGGATGCTGGTCAGTGAATTCCAAGGACAGAGGTATTTGTTTGCGATGAATGGACAGACCGGGAAGGTCGTGGGAGAACTGCCCTGCGATACGGGAAAATCCGTCAAATGGTTTTTGTTGATTTTTGTGATTGTGTTGATTGTGATCGGGTGCACAGCAGCAGTGTTAGGGGGTGTGCTCGGATGAAAAAAGGGTTGATTTGTTTGCTGGCAGTTTTCTGCATGTTGTTTGGCACCAATCCCGTATTTGCCAGGATAGCAGGTCATGTGTTTGACGATGCGGAACTGTATACGGTGCAGGAAGAGGAAACGCTGACACAGCGGGCGGAAGAAATTGGAGAAACCTATGGATTGGATGTCCTGTTTTTGACAACGGAGGATACTCAGGGATTGTCTGCCAGAGAATATGCGGCACAGTTTTTTCTGGATGGTGACTTCGGATATGGTGCAGAGCAGGACGGTATTGTCTTTATCATCGATATGCAGGAGCGGGATGCTCAGATGGTAACCTCTGGAGAAGCGATCTCCATCTTTACCGATGCTTATCTAGCACAAATTTGGGAAGAAGTACAGCCCTATCTGTCGGATGGAGCCTATGCAGAGGCGATGTCTGTCTTTTTAGATCAAGTCATTGCCTATTGCCAAGCGTATCAGGAATATCTGGAGAATCCGGAGGAATATGTCTCTGTCTATCAGCAGGAACAGCAGCAAAAGCAGCTGATGGTTTTTGGCGTGGTGGTTGTCCTGTTGTCGCTGGTTTGTGCTGGAACTGGTGTGCTGCTGATGCGGCGGGCGCATCGCAACGTCAGACCATTTACCGATGGTCGAGCATATTTAAAAGAAAATGGGATGCGGTTGGATATCGACCGGGATGCTTTTGTTTCTACCCATACCATTCGTACGCCCCTTCCTAAGAACGAGGATCCGCCTTCTTTTGGCGGAGGTTCTTCGACGTTTCAAAGCGGCGGGCACACCTTTGGCGGTGGCGGCGGAAAATTTTGAGGATAGAACCAATCTGTCATAATGAGGATAGATATCTTTGTACGGCAAAAAATATAAACAAGATATGCGAGACAAAAAGGGAAAGGCATCTTTCGGTTGAAAAGATGGTTTCCCTTTTTGTGTGGCTTCTATCGATGTTGATTTGATGTTTGGGGATATGTTTTTTGGGTGAGATCATCGGAAAGGGATGGCTGCAAGATTTGGTTTTGGGGATAACGGAATTTTGAGGGATTTTCATGGACAACTTCCGGAAAGAAGCAGTGATTGTTTGAAAAATTTGGAAAAGATGGAAAAAATACTGTGGTTTTTGACAAAAATATGCTATACTTTCCATAAATTCTAGAAAAAAAGATGCAGGGAGATTGCCGGGACAGGATATCTAAGACATCGTTTGGACATGATGAATAGAAACGAAGATAGGGGGGATAGATGTGGGAAAATGTCAATGGTTTGCCGTGCTGGCGCTTGTCATTGTCTGCTGCGGTTGTGAGGCGCAGGAAGCTTATACCGCAGAAGCGGGCAAAGCAAAACCAGTTGTACGGACGGCAACGCTAGCGGTTGTGGGAGATATTATGGTGCATGACTATCAATATGAAGAAGCCTATGATCCTGCCGATGGTACGTATGATTTTATGCATAATTTCCAGGATATGAAACCATATCTGCAGGGCAGGGATATTGTGATTGGAAATCTGGAACTGACTTTTGGCGGACCGGATCAACCCTATGCGTCCTTTCCCTGCTTTAATACGCCGGACAGTTTTCTGGATGCGGTAAAAGATGCTGGTTTTCAGATTTTGACAACGGCGAATAATCACTGTATGGATACAGGACAAGCTGGTCTGATTCGTACGCTGGACTTGTTGGACGCCTATGGTATAGACCATGTGGGCACCTATCGTTCTCAACAGGAGCGGGAGACTATTTTGGTCAAAGAAGTACAGGGAATGACCTTTGCTTTTGTTTCTGCAACCTATGGGACCAATGGCATTCCAGTGCCGCAGCCATATTTGGTTAGTGAAATCAATGAAACATTCTTGGCGGATATTGCCAAAGCGCAGGAGCTGGCGGATGTGGTGGTAGTGCTGCCGCATATGGGAAATGAATATGAAACAGAACCAAGGGATGTGTTTGTCGCTTGGGCAGATCAGATGTTTGCGGCAGGCGCGGACATTGTGCTGGCCAGTCATCCGCATGTACTGCAGAGAATGGAATATCGGCAGGTAGACCATGGGGAAGGGCTGCATGATGGATTTATCATCTATTCTTTGGGCAATTTTATCTCGTCTCAGACAACGCCGCCTAGAAATGCTTCGATTGTGCTGCATTTGACAGTGGAGCAGGTGGCAGATGCGCCCCCGTCGGTAACGGAGGTATCCTTTGTTCCCATTTGGACGCAATTCCGTAATGCACAAAATGAAAATCATTTTGTCGTTCGCAGTGTGTATGAAATGTTGACCCTGTCGGAAGAAGAAAGAGCAAAAACGCTCCGCCCGAAGGATTATCAGCGTCTGATGGAAATTCATGAGGAAACGGCATGTTTTCTGTTGGAAAAGGAAATCCCGCTTTCACAGATTCAGGATTCCTATATTTTTGAGAAACCATCATGAAAGATTATTTTAGCGGCATTATGTAAAGAAGAGAGAAATGGAGGAACTGGATGGAACGGATCGGGAGATACTGCGCTGTTCGGTTTGGTTTTAGAGGTGTACAATAAAAATAGGAAAATAATAAATATACACCATTGTGCAAAAAATCAACATATTCCGGTAAAATATATACGTTTCCGCCATTGCGAAGACAAGATTTGAATGATAAAATAAAGAGGTCAGGAAAAGAAACACAAAAGAGAAAAAATGTATAAAAATACAAGCAGGAGAGGAGGGAACGAAGTGGAACGCGACTATTTGATGGAGCAGAAAGAGTTTCTGAAAAAAGATCTGGGCAAACATAATATTTCACAGACATTGTTCCAGAGATTCAAGGAATTGATCATGGATGGCAAGTTGCCTGCAGGATATATGATGCCCAATGAAAACGTAGTCAGTGAGATGCTGGGCGTGGGTAGAAGCACGCTGCGGGAAGCATATACGGCTTTAGCGGTGTTTGGCTTTATCCGTCGTTCCAAAGCGGGAACATTTGTCAATGAGATTGATAATATTGTCAATATTGCGCCATTCAGCATAACAGTAGAAAATTCGGATTTGAATGATTTGCTGGAATTTCGATATATGTTGGAAGGGGAAACGGCAAGTTATGCTGCAAAACGCGCGACGCCGGAAGATATTGCACAGTTAACGTATAGTTATGAAAAAATGATTGCTTATAAACATGATGTGAATTTATTTGTGGATTATGACTCTATGTTTCATACACAGGTGTCTGCGGCAACGCATAATAAATTGCTCATCAGCACCATGATTGCGGCAAAAGAGTCCTTCGAAAAGGGAATTCGCTTGGCAATGCGGGAATCCTTGACACAAAATCCACGTGTGATTGATGTGACCATTGAGCTGCATGGTAAAATACTGGAAGCCATTAAAAATGGAGATTATCAGACGGCGTATTCTGCGATGCGGGAGCATATTTCTTATGTCAATCTAACGGTAAAATATGGATAAAAAGAAATTATGATATCGGCGGCAGTCGAGGATTGCCGCCGATTGGAATTTTTTGAAAAAAAGAATTGACGAATTCGGATTGATGTGTTATGATATTATGCGTATCTGAATTTTAGGTATTCTATGCCGATGTGGCTCAATTGGCAGAGCAGCTGACTTGTAATCAGCAGGTTATCGGTTCGAGTCCGATCATCGGCTTTTTTCTCTGAAATTCTGTTTTATCTATCGCCTTGTGCAATGCAGGAAATGTGAGAAAAACGAAGAATGAACAAAACAGAACTTCAAAGAATAGAGGAAATTTTTTCTTTCTGCGAAAGAAAAACCATTCCGTTCTGTTTTATTCTTCACCTTGTGTACATTGCAAGCAATGTAAGGGCGGTGAAGAATGAACAAAACAGAACTTCATTATATGGGTGGATTCCCGAGTGGCCAAAGGGGGCAGACTGTAAATCTGTTGCGATAGCTTCGAAGGTTCGAATCCTTCTCCGCCCATTTTTTTATTGCCGCGGAGTAGAGCAGTCCGGTAGCTCGTCGGGCTCATAACCCGGAGGTCGCAGGTTCAAATCCTGTCTCCGCAATTAAGAAAGCATCATGCTGGTGTATGGTGCTTTTTTTGTTGCTTTGATCTGCGACCGACGGGTTTCCGGGGCTGTATCGGAGATCGCTGCCAGTGGCAGAAGAAGAGAGCCGATACAGGCGAGAAACAGGGAGACTGCCGACAGCGCGCAGCAAAGGAGAGCAGGTGACGATGTTTCGAGGTGGGACATCGCAGGTTCAAATCCTGTCTCCGCAATTAAGAAAGCATCATGCTGGTGTATGGTGCTTTTTTTGTTGCTTTGATCTGCGACCGACGGGTTTCCGGGGCTGTATCGGCGACCGCTGCCAGTGGCAGAAGAAGAGAGCCGATACAGGCGAGAAACAGGGAGACTGCCGACAGCGCGCAGCAAAGGAGAGCAGGCGACGATGTTTCGAGGTGGGACATCGCAGGTTCCAATCCTGTCTTGGCAATTAAGAAAGCATCATATTGGTGTATGGTGCTTTTTTCTTTTATTTTGAGAAAAATGAGCAGAAAAATTCTAACTCCTCTCCTTTTACTGATGCAATGGTTCGTCTGCAAAGCAGATTTTGTTGTGTTTTTTCATGATAAATAAAGAGTGGAAACAGCATAAAAATATTCTGTTTTCCCGTATTTTATTTATCAACATAAACCTGTATTTCATAATTCCATTGTAAAATGCCTGATACAACAATGAGTTGTACTGTAAAGGTTGGATCTACACCATATTTTGTTTGAGTTATGTGGATTAGTTCGCGTAGCATTTGTTCTCTATTTTCTTCCGTGCAGTTAGCACATAGGTATTTTCCTTTTGGCAATACCTTTAATCCATCTATATCCACATAACGAATACAGACAGCAAAAAGCCGTGTTCTTTCGTTTTCAGTGTATATACCGGCTAAATCCTCAAAGAAAAATTGTTCTTTTAGGGCAGGAGTCACTTTATCATAGAAATGGCTGAGATAATTCCAAAGATTATCAAGGGTTGGTAATTCTAAAGTGTCTGATAGCAAAATCACACGCTTTGGGATATCTTTGACAACAGTGCCATTCAGACTTTCACGCCCTTGTAACTTTCTTTCATAGTCTGCTTTTGCTAATTGAATTTTTGATTTACTGTACTGAAGTGCAGTTATTTTTTCTTCAGCCCTTTTTTCTGCTTGCGCTAGAAAGTCTACAATTTTTTCTAGATCGTCATATTCTAAAACTTTTTTTATCTCCTGCAGCGGTAAGTCCATTAGCTGCAACGCTCGTACTGTATTCAACCGAACAATATCCTGCTCAGTATAATAGCGATAATTGGTCCATTCGTCTTTTTTGCTTGGTTTCACTAATCCAATACGGTCATAATGCCGCAGCGTTTCACTTGTTGTATGGACAGCCTTTGCAGCTTCTCCAATGGAAAAATATTTTTTCATTTTTTTTATTTTCTCCTATTGACTTTTGTGTTACACAAAGGTTTATCATCTATTTTAGCATAGGACATTGTGCAAAGCAATAGATATTTCAATGTTGTTTAGGAGGAATGGCTGTATGATAGAACTGAAACAAGTAACAAAACAGTACGGAAAAACAACCGTGCTAAAAAATATTACTTTGTCGATAGATGAACCGGGTATTTATTGTTTGCTTGGTCGGAATGGCGCAGGGAAAACAACGCTTCTAAAGTCGATTGCCGGGTATCAAAATATTACAAATGGTACGATTCAAGTTGATGGTAAAACGATAACAACATCTACCTTGAATACAGGTGTCAGCTATATTGAGAACTTTGCAAAGCATTTTAATCTTCCAGTGCGGAAGCTGCTTCGGATTGCTTCGGAAGTCAATTCCAACTATGATTTTGACTTTGCGTTGGAAATGATGGAGCGCTTTGAATTGGATGGAAAAAAGAAATATCACCATCTTTCCCTTGGCATGAAAACAATGGTTTCCACCATTATTTGTTTGGCAAGTAATAAAGAGGTCATTCTGTTAGATGAACCTGTTCTCGGGTTTGATGCAATTACGCGCGTAGAGTTTTACGATATGCTGACAGAGAGTTTTCAGAAACATCCAAGAATCATTATTGTATCCACTCATATCATCGAAGAAATCACAAAGACCATTCAAAAGCTGATTATTATGGATAAAGGAAGCATCTGTTTCTTTGATACCTTACAGTCGGTTGAAACAAAAGCATTTTGTATCAGTGGACTTCAAAAAGAGGTAGCGGCAGCAACCCAAAACCGAAATATCATTGGTCAAGATACTGTTGGAGGGCTAGTAACAAGTTATATCTTTGATACCCCGCCAGAACAAACTGCTTCATTGGATATTCATCCCCTATCTTTGCAGGAGTTTTTTATTCAGATGGTCGGGCATAAGGGAGGTGCAAAAAGATGACAGCTCATTTTGCGATTGTAAAACGATTGCTTGCAAGCAATCAAATTAGTTTCATTATTACAGTTCTTGTGGTACTTTGTGCCACATCTTCCGGCGATGTTGTTTTAAGTAACGGAAATTTTACCTGGCTGCTTGCTGCCTTGACGCCATTCTTTTTTGTGTTTTATGATTTCACGAAGTTCATGCACTTGGGAGCGAGCAAAAAAGATTACTATTTCGGTTGTCTCATCAGTTATGGGATTTTGGCGTTTTGCATTTCCCTTGTCAACGCTGTAATCCATCAATGGATGGATCCTGCATATTCAGCGCAAACAGTGATCAATCTGATGGATGTGTGTCAATGGACGGAAAACGGGATGATTGTAGCCGGATTACAGCAAATGTTCTTTTTACTGCTTGGCATGGTTTTTCTTCATGTACTGTTATCCATGCAGACACATTGGTATGGATGGCTGACTGATGCAGTATTGGTTGCTATTCTTTGCATTTTTACGCCGATTGCACCATTGCGGGCTATCTTGATTGGATTTTTTCAGATTATCATGTTCAACAGTAATGCTGTCCTGCACATTTTGATTTGTCTGTTACTTAGTGCCGCATTATCTTTTGGAGGGCTTGTAGTCTTAAAAAGAAAAACGTTATAGACAAGAGGGATAGCTATGATTCAGATAAAAGCAGTTGATGCGCAAAATATCTTGGATGTATGTGAATTGACGACAAGTAAAAATTTCATTGGTACGACAAAGGAGAGATGTTCCTGCTGCAACGCTGTTTCCATCGCAGAAACAAAATATCATTCAGAAATATATCCAAATGCAATTTATAGCGATAATGTGCTCATTGGCTTTTTTATGTATAAACGCACAGAAAATCGAGCGGAAACAGCAATGATCTGCCGCTTTATGATAGATGATCGTTTTCAGCAAAAAGGGCTGGAGGAAAAAGCTTTAGAGCATATTTTGCGCGGGCTAAAAATTCAAGGCGTCAGAAGAGTGGTTTTAACAATAGATAATACAAATGAAGAGGTGAAGCATTTGTATCTTTCTTTTGGCTTTCACTTCACAGGAAAGATGGATTGTAACGAATACTGCTATGAATTAGCATTGTAATTTGAATGCATCAAAATTATGGAGGAAATAAAATGAAACAAATAATTTCACTGACATTGTGTTTTGTGTTGAGTAACTTTGTTTTGTCTGGATGTTCGGACAACAGCGATCCATTTGAAGAGAAAAACTATACACCGGATACACAGATAAATGAAATCAATCTTGATGTACAGGATAGGGAAATCGAAGTGTCTCTATCAAAGGACGAACAAATTCATATTCAATATTATGAAAATCGCAAAGAGTATTACGATATTTCTGTTTCTGATAACAATGTGTTGCACATGACAAGCGTAAGGGATAAAGAGTGGACGGATTATATTGGTTGGAAAGCATCTGCTGAAGATCGGAAAATATTGTTAGAAATACCGGATGTACTGTTAGACACCCTTACACTGTCCACAACAAATGGAGATATAGCACTTCCCACTATGTCTGTAACTGGAAGGATCAGCATTTCATCTAACAACGGAAATATTACTTTCGAACACTTAGAGGTAGGAGATGCCCTATATTTAACAGCCAAAAACGGGGATATAGAGGGAATGGTTATCGGAAGCTATGATGACTTTTCTATTCAAACAGAAATTAAAAATGGCGAAAGTAGCCTGCCAGATAAGAAAGAAAACGGAGAAAAAACGCTAAATGTGTCCAGTAATAACGGTGATGTCAATATTGAGTTTGTAAACGATTCCTTGTCATTCTGAAAATTGTTGTTATGCGGTTTTGGAACAAGGATAAACGGCAGTTTGAAATGCTTATTTCAGACTGCCGTTTTTTTGAAAATCGGATTGATCTATGATTTACTTTGTTCTTTTTCAGGATGCAGCAGTATTGGCGGTTTGGATGCATTATGCATGGATTTTCATTTGATGCAGCATTTTAACAAAAGCCGGGCTGCTGTGATCTACAATTTCGCTATGTCCTATGTCTAATTTTGCAATTTCTTCCATATCCTCCTGGCTGAGTTGGAAATCCCAAATGTCAATATTTTGTTCCATACGATTTTTATGGACAGATTTTGGAATTACGGTAACCCCACGCTGTACATTCCACCGCAGTGCAACCTGAGCGGCAGTTTTTCCGTATTTTTGACCAATGGCACTCAAAACCGGATGAGTGAAAATACCATGATTGCCTTCTGCAAAAGGACCCCATGCCTCTGGATGCACGCCATATGCTTTCATGGTTTCCAGAGCCTGCTCTTGCTGGAAGAAAGGATGCAGCTCTACTTGGTTGACAGCGGGCAGGATCTCTACTGTTTCACAGAGATCAGCCAAGCGGTGGGGATAGAAATTGCATACACCAATGGCTTTCAACTTACCTTCCCGATAGGCTTCTTCCATTGCGCGGTATGCACCGATATAGTCACCCATGGGCTGATGAATCAGATACAGGTCAATGGTATCCAGCCCAAGATTGTGCAAAGAAGTTGCAATTGCCTGTTTGGCTCCTTCATAGCTGGTGTCCTGTACCCATAATTTGGTGGTAATGAACAATTCCTCGCGGGGGATACCGCATTTTTTGATTGCCGCGCCTACTGCCTGTTCATTCATATAAGCGGCTGCTGTATCAATCAGCCGATAACCGCTGGCAATGGCGTCCAATACCGCCTGCTCGCATTGTGCCGGGTCGGGAACTTGGAATACGCCAAATCCTTCCAAAGGCATTTTCATGCCGTTATTCAGTGTTACAGTTTCGATTTTGTTCATGTGGATAACCTCCTAATCAATGGTGTAATGGTACTTATATTGGTTCATAAAAAGATTGTTTCTATGAAACAATCAGGAAAGAACGTTTTGTGGAATATCCCTCCCCTTGCTCCGTATTATGTGCCAGATAGATGATATCTGATGGTTTGTCTATGCCAAACAATAGAAGAATGCGGCAGAAAAAGAAAATAAATACTGCCTACGGATGAGTTTTAATGCTGTTGAGTTGTCTGGCAGTGGCATAGCAGCGATGATCGATGATCTCACTGTGACCGATGTCCATACCGGCAATGGCATGCATTTCTTTTTCCGTCAGAGAAAAGTCCCAAATGTGGAAATTTTCTGCCATTCGTTCTTTGTGAATGGTTTTGGGAATGCTGATAACGCCCCGTTGGAAATGCCAGCGTAATATCACCTGGGCTGTGGTTTTTCCATGCCGTTGTGCAATGCTGGTAAGCACTTTATGCTGAAAAATATGTTTTTGCGCTTCAGAAAGAGGTCCCCATGCTTCTGGTATGATCTGGCTGGACTGCATAACCTGGATTGCATTTTTCTGCTGGAAGAAAGGATGGATCTCAATTTGGTTGACCATAGGTTTGATTTCCTGATTCATGTACAGATCCACCAGTCGTTCTGGAGAAAAATTGCTGACGCCGATGGCGCGTACAGCGCCTTCTTGGTATAGCCGTTCCATGGCACGCCATGCGCCATAAATATCACCAAAGGGCTGATGAATGAGATAAAGATCCAAATTATCCAATCCCAGTTGATGTAAGGAACGGTCAAATGCCCGTAGCGTACTGTCATATCCAGCATCTTGCACCCATAGCTTTGTGGTGATAAACAATTCCTGACGAGAAATGCCGGAGTGACGGATGGCATTTCCGATCGCTGCTTCATTTCGATAAGCTGCAGCCGTATCAAACAGGCGATAACCGATTTCTAATGCGTCACTGACACATTTTTCACATAGTGCGGCATCTGTGATTTGAAAGGTACCGTATCCCATAACAGGCATTTGGATACCGTTATAAAGTGTCACAGACTGCATGATAACGACCCTCCTTTTCGATCTGTTACAGACAGTGTAGCGGAAAAAAAGCAGAAAGTACAGTGCGGATTTTGCAATCTGCTATAAATAATACACATACTGACTTTTGTCTGTATCGATTTTGGAAGAGGTATTATCTGCTAAATAACCAGCTCATGATTGTTTGATCAAATGCAAAGGATACTCCGCCGGCATGTTGGTCCGTATATCCGCGGACAGTAAAATAGTCTGATGGTTTGATATCCAGTACAACAAGGTCGTCGATCTCTGCTTTTGTCAATCCCTTTGCTTCATATAAGGCAGATAGGTGTGCATAGGTTTCTCTAAGTTGGCTTGCACCATAATAGTGATCTGCTTCTCCTGTGACAAGATATACAGGCGTTTGTGCCTGTACCAATGCTTGTAAATCCCCTTCCCATTGGGTGCTGACGGCAAGATAGGCGGTATACAGTTCCGGACGGTTGCCCATGACAATAGAACCAGTTTCACCTCCTCCAGAATATCCTTGCAGATAAACGTTATTCGGATCAATAGCATAGTGAGACAGAAGATATTCTGTCAAAGCAATCGTTTGATTTGCCGAAGTTTCGCCCCAGTCATTGAGCTGTGGCGCAGCGATGATCATTTCGGGATGGTATCGCTGTGCTTCAAAGGCATATGCTTCGGTATAAAGATTGGCGCCAACTCCCTGAAATAAAAGCCCTTCATAACCAGGAAGAGTGAGAAAAAGCGCATAAGGAGAACTGCCGTCGTAGCTTTCCGGAATAAAAAGATGAAAATGGATGTCACCGTTGGTTTCAGAATGAAGGACATGATCTATGAGAAATCCGCGGTATGTTGTTGTACCTTCGGTGACTTGATCTTGCTGTAGTATGTCTGTTTCGTTTTGATTTTCTGCCGATTACAGAAAGGATGATGCTCTTGTTGGAATTTCATGCCGTGTATGGCTGCCGTAAGCGGTCCATACCAGAAGAAATATCATCAAGCTGTACCAGATAATTGGTTTTATCAACATATTTCGATCACCTTGTTTCCTCAGGGGTTTTATGAATAGTATAGACATCATTGTAAAATGATTTAAAAAAGTACAATGCTGTCCGTGAAATGTGGTATGATAAAAATGCATAGCAGAAAGAAAGGAGTGTATCCATGATGCTGGAATTACATCAACTGATTCAACTCATTGCCATTGCAGAATGTGGAACCATTTCTGCAGCGGCAGAGCAGTTGCATCTTTCTCAGCCTGCATTGAGCCGTTCCATGCAGAAACTGGAAGAAGCGCTGCAGGTTCCTTTGTTTGATCGGCAGAAAAATAAAATCAGTCTGAATCAAAATGGTGTACTTGCTGTAGAGCAAGCACGCCGGGTGGTGGAGCAGGCGCAAAATATGGTAGAACAGGTGCGGGCTTTTGAGCGTAGTCAGCGCACTATTTCCATTGGCTCTTGTGCGCCTGCTCCATTATGGGAACTGGTATCCTTAGTGTCGCGGTTGTATCCGACGATGGCAATTTCATCGGAAATGCAGGAGATACAGACACTGCAAACTGGTTTGAAATCAGGGGAATATCAATTGATTATTCTTCCCTTTGCGATCACGGAAGCGGATTTCTATTGTGTTGCATTTGAGAGAGAGCAGTTATATTTTTCCCTGCCGCCTGCCCATCCGTTATCTGATGCACAATCGCTTTCCTTTCGGGATTTGGATGGACAAATCGTGTTGCTGCTTTCTCAAATTGGTTTTTGGCGAGATGTCTGCCGAGAAAAAATGCCCGGTACCCGCACTTTGGTTCAGGAGCGGCAGGAAGATTTTGAAGAATTGGTACAGGCATCGGCGCTTCCATTTTTTGTATCTGATTTGGCAATGAAATGGTCGGGAAAACCAGAAAATCGTATGGTAATTCCCATTTCAGATCCGGAAGCTACTGCGGTATATTATTTTCTGTGTAAAAAAGAGGACAAGAAGAAATTATCTGCTTTGATTCAGCAAATCACAACAGAAGAATTTTGACGACTCTAAGCAGGAATCTGTTTTCGGAGCTGAAATTTGTCTGTTACAGTTTGGAAAAATTCTGTTTGATGCTGTTGTTGCAACATCAAAATTTTGCCCTCTGTTAGGTCATGTTTTTCAGATCGGGAAAGAAAGGTGCTTTTCAATATTTTTTGATTGTGTTACACTGAAAGAAAGAGGATATGATGGGGAAATATGACAGGAGGAAGCAGAGTATGGAGGAAAATAAAGATATCGCTTTTATGGAGCAAGCCCAACAGCAGGCAAAGAACTACTTTCGTCAGGGATTGAACTGTTCTGAATGTGTGATGCAGACCTTTTTGGATTTGCATGGCAGTGAACTGCCGCCGGAAATCATATGCATGTCTACAGGCTTTGGCGGCGGGATGGGACATACCAAAAATACCTGCGGCGCCATTACTGGCGCAGTGATGGCGCTTTCCGCTGTGGCAGGCAGAAAACATCCCATGGAAAAGGAAACCATGGCGGAGCGTATCCAGGAATTGCATGGCATTTATGATATTGTCGGGCGGATGGTCACGGAGATGGAGGAAAAATTTGGTACACTCATTTGCAGCGAATTGTCTGCGCCGCATGGGGACTTTGAAAGCAAGTCCCGCAAAAAAAGCTGTATGCAGATGATTGGAGACTGTGCGGCAATTTCCATGAAATACATTCAAGAAGCAGAACAACAGGGGAAATAAGCAGCAGCCGTTTTCGCTGTACTTGACTTTGATGTGAAAAAAAAGAAAACGGACCCAATAAAATTTGGGAAAAATAAGAAAGCTGAAATCTTTGTATTGCAGAGATTTCAGCTTTCTTTGTTTTCTTATGAAAATGCCTTGTATCTGGCGTTTTGTTTTTGGTATCTGTAGGATACCGAAAACAGGACACTTTTTTGTCTGTAAAAAGATAGAGATACTGTCCGTGGAATACTGGAAAAGAGGGAAATATTCAATAAATTTATTTTATGAAAATAAATAATATATATGTATTTGATATA
>DXEB01000035.1 GCA_019115165.1 Candidatus Anaerotignum merdipullorum
GCTTCTGGTATTTTAATTCCGGTCTGTGCTCTGGATGGACGTGTGGAAGGCTTTCAGATCCGATTAGACCATCCCATCGAGGATAAGAAGTATATCTGGTTTTCAAGTTCCAATCAGTTTCGAGGAGCTTCTATTGGTGGTCCTGTGCATTTTATAGGTAATCCAGCAGCCAAGACAGTATATGTGACAGAGGGGGCGTTAAAAGCAAATGTTGCTCATAGTCTGTCTGGTAGGACTTTTCTTGCAGTAGCTGGTGTGACGCATTATGAGGCTTTAAGACCAGCTTTTGCACAGCTTAGGGAAAACGGTACAACAGATATCATAGAAGCATATGACATGGATAAAGAAACAAATCCACATGTGCAGAGAGCTTGTATGAATATGATACGGATTGCCAATGAGTATGGGTTTTCGGTGCATCGTTTGAAGTGGGACGAAAGATACAAGGGGATTGATGACTGGCTGAAATATCAGAAAGAGAATACGAATACATAACAGGAGGAGCATATTTTATGGAACAATTATATCCTTTTTTTATGGAGACCATAAAAAGAGCGGAGCAAGAAGGGAAGAATAAGGATGTCATTGCAGGGATTTGGCACCTGATGAGAGAAGTCAGAGAATATCATGAAAAAGGGTTCATGGAAAAGCTTCTTTTTCAAATTGCAAGAAAGAAACTATATTTTTTAATGGAGGCAAAAACCAAGAAGGATGTAAAAGAGATTTTACGACCATCAGTGCCTGTTTATAATGGAAATGCATTTGTACCCAGAGGACCATTTCATGTGGAGGAAGAGGAGTTGGTACTTTGGAGTTAGCATCTATCAAAGCACCTTTGAACCATGAAGGTTTTTTACGGTACCGTCAGTTATTCAAAGAAATTGTTGAAGAACAAAATCTATAAATATTTCTATTCGTGATATTTTTTTGGACTGCATACAAATTATTGTATGCAGTTTTTTTATTTTGTCTATTGGATAAAAGGAAAATATATGCTTTTTTTTATTGAAATATAGCATATTTTTAGAAAAAAATAAAAAAATATGGAAAACTTTGGTTTTTTGTTGTTGAGAAGTGATTTATTAAGTGAAAGAGGTGATGGTGTAACAAATTGTGAACATGAGGTGGTTCTATGAAAATACTGCCGTTTGAAGATGAAGACATACTTAATCAATTTGATTGTTTTTGCAAAAAAGTACTCAAGTATCGAAACTACAGAATTTATAGGGACGAGAAAATAGAGCAGAAAAAAGGGATCATATATGTAGGAGAGCATACTGATATTTTAGATCAGAAATATGCGGAAGACCGATATGACATATTGTATTTTTGGCTAAAGATAGATGGAATCACAGTTGCCATTGAAAATGAGCTACTCTATCGATCATTATTGTTATTACCGCATAAGAGATTAGTCATTTTGATCCTTAGTTTTTTTGAAGGGATGACGGACAAAGAAATTGGTGAAATTCTAGTTTTGCCCAAAAGTACTGTACAATATAACAGAATTACTGCATTAAAAAATATTCGCAAGTGGATGGATGTGATAGAAGATGAGAAAAAATAAATATAAAAAACGTTCTGTAAAGATAGATACGAAAGCAAGATCGCGTTTGGATACAGAAACGGTGCTTCATGCAATTTCTGGTGATCCGGTTGCCTTGATGCAAATTGTAGAAATATATGAACCGTATATAAATAAATTATCAAAAAGAAGTACTATTGATGAAAATGGATTCTATTCGGAGTATGTTGATGAAACAGTAAAACGCACGCTGGAAACAAGCTTAATCGCAGCTATCATGAAATTTGATCCTTATAGAACAAATGGTGAAACATAATAAATAATATTTTTAAAATAGAACCTTGAAAACTTCATACTGTTGTCAGGTAAATAACAAATAATGATACTTCTGTTCAGCCATAGTTCGAGTGCTTTTTAAAGTCACCGCAAGCAATGGGAATAGGTCGTCAGTTGGGGGCAGGTGAAAAACTTATGGGCATTGCCATTTATCTGATATATAAATAATCTAAAAAATACATCTGTTCTTAAAGGGGTGTAATTATGTCTGAAAAAAATATATTCTACACTGCAGAAGATATTGCTAAAATATTGAGTATTTCGAAGCCAACAGCATATAGAATTATTAAATGTCTGAATGTTGAGTTGAAAGAAAAAGGATTTATTGTAATTAGTGGTAGAGTGCCAAAAAAATATTTTGAAGAAAAATTCTATTGCTAATAAAATTGCAGTACATAAGAAGTGTACTAAAATCGTACTAAAAATTTTGATTTTCCTACTTTTATAGATATTTTAAGGATAATATGTATAATAAAGATAAAGAAAATAGATAAAATTACATCTGAAACAAAGATAGCAGTAGAGTGGGAATAATTACTAAAGTCCTGCAAGCCTTGTATTTTCAAGGCTTACAGGACTATTTTTATACGCCGAATAGGTATGACAAAACCCCCAGTTCAACTGGGAGTAGGTAAACATACTTTAGTATAAGCAAGAAACCTCCTGCGCTATAATGAAATTGGTCTGGCAACCCCAATATAGAAGCAGGAGGTTTTGCCAATGAATGACATAAGAAGTTTATCACATTCCAAATGGAGATGCAAATATCATATTGTGTTCGCGCCTAAATATCGCAGACAAGTAATTTATAAAACATTAAAAGCAGATATCGGGAGAATATTAAGAGAACTCTGTGAAAGAAAAGGTGTAAATATTGTAGAGGCAGAGTGTTGTTCAAATCATATACATATACTGGTGGAAATTCCACCGCATTTGAGTGTATCTGGTTTTATGGGATATCTTAAGAGTAAAAGTAGCTTAATGATATTTGATAGACATGCAAATTTAAAGTACAAGTATGGAAATCGTCATTTTTGGTGTAGAGGATATTTTGTAGATACAGTGGGTAGATATGAAACGGCAATAAAGGAATATATCAAAAATCAGCTGGAAGATGATATTATGAATGACCAAATAAGTTTAAAAGAATTTACAGACCTGTTTACGGGTGAGCCAGTGAAATAAGGCATAAAAAGTGCCCCCGAGTAGGGGGCGACCAGAGTTAAAAATGTTGTAGTTGTCAGACTATTCAGTGCCCCTTCAGGGGGCTACCACAAGAGATAGACCCTGATAGGGTCTGGTCAAACCACCCGTTCAACGGGTGGTTTTGATTTTGCTGAGTTTACGAAAACCGTACTTTTTTTCATCTGCATCAATTGTGAAAGTACTTTGGCAACTTCCTCATGTCGGTTTATATAAATGGGAATCTATATTAAGAATCGTTTCCATATTTTCAAGACCTAGTCTTTCAGAAATGAGCAAAGGTGGAAAGTTATACTTGCACAAATCAAATGTTGGCAAAAAGATTTGAAGAATGAAATTTTGTTTGGATGTCTGGTAAAATGCATAGTTTTTGGCATGATGCTGCATACTACTTGGAAGAAGGGGGCACATGGAAATGGATGTTTATATCAAACCCAAACAAAAAACCAAAATATTTTACCGCAGAATCATATATCTCAAGGATATTGCAGAAATATATGCAGAACGTGATGTTTTGCAAAACTTGAACATGATTCCTGTATTTCAAATACCAAAGGAAACGGGAGACAGCTATCTGCTCTCTTCTCTGGATTTGGTACGAGAAATTCTTCGAAGATATCCGAATGCTTCTATATCGAATTTAGGAGAAGATGATATTTTGATAGAATACCATCCGAAAAAAATACAAGAAAATGGTATATGGAAATGGATGAAAATTCTATTTGTATCGGTTATTTTATTTTGCGGTGCATCTACAACCATTATGTGTTTTCATTCTGATGCACAATTGCCGTTAATTTTTCAAAATTTTTACTATATGTTTTATGGAGAAAATAAGGAACTTCCTTTATTGCTGGCTGTACCCTATAGTATTGGACTGGGGGTTGGTATTTTGGTGTTTTTCAATCATTTTTCCAAGTTTGCCATGTCAAAAGATCCAACTCCGATAGAAGTGGAAATGACGACTTATGAAAAGGAAACAATACAAAGTACTATTGAGCAGCTTAACAGAAAAAAAGAGCGGAGGGATGGGGCTTGAGCACAATCATTTGTGTGTTAATTAGTTTCTCTAGCGGTGTTTTAGTGGCTGCCGGTACATTTGCGTTTATTGCAGCCATTGGCATAGTACCGCGTATGGCACAGCGAACACATACAATCCCATATATCCGTTTATATGAAGATGTTATATTGCTCGGCGGTTTGTTTGGATGCGCAACCATGTTTTTAGATGTTCGCATCCCATTGGGCGATATTTTAACAATGTGTTATGGATTGTTTTGCGGCATTTTTGTAGGGGTATTAGCAGTTGCATTAGCAGAAGTACTGAATGTTATGCCAATTTTAATGCGTCGAATGAAACTCAAACAAGGGATTACTTGGTTTTTGCTTTCTTTCGCATTAGGAAAGATTTTGGGAGCGCTGTTGTACTTTCTTAAAGAAGGATTTTATATTTTATGAAAAGGATTTGGTAAGGAGTTTTAGAAAAGTTGTTGTTGCAAAGAAAAATAGGTTATGTTAATATGAAAAAAACAAATGTGCGCGTATATGACATTAAAGATACATCACATGCTTAACAAAATGGATGAAAGAGAGCAGGATGATACGTATCTGCATCATGAGACACACCATATCGTCTTTCAATGGCATGGCGGATTAAGCATGGAAATGGATTCTTTGGAAACAGATGGCAAAAGAAGGTGAAAACAAATGGCACCAAAAAGAATCTCCACTACAGAATTGAGGAAACAAAACAGAAACCGTGTGTTTCGGATCATTTATGAGGCGGACGCTCCTATGACCAAGCAGGAGATTTCACAAAAACTGCAAATGAGTTTGCCGACTGTAACACAGAATTTGAAAGAATTACTGGAAGAACAGGTATTGACCTATGCAGGAACAGAAGAATCTACTGGCGGACGTAAGGCACGTTTGATTGCGTTGAATAAAAATACTTATTTTTCTGTAGGAATAGAATTGTCTCCCAAACATATTCGATTTATAGCAATCAACCTAAAGGCGGAAGAATTGGCATTTGAGTGTGTGGAATGTCCGTTCCGCAATACCCTGGAATATCGCAAGACATATGCAGAAAAACTAGAATTGTTTTTGGATCATTTCGGGCTATCCAGAAAACGCCTGTTGGGTGTAGGCATCACACTGCCTGGAGTCATCAATGAGCAAGAAGGCATGGTGGAGATTGCGCCTGTGCTACAATTGCGGCAAATGAAACTTTCTTTGTTAACAGAAGTCATTCCGTATCCGACGTTTGTCCAAAACGATGCTTCTGCTGGAGGTGTTGCGGAATGGTGGAACTATGATGGACCGGCAGCAATGGCGTATGTTTTTTTAGGAAAAGGAGTGGGCGGCGCTTTGATGCTGGATGGCAAACCGTTCGTAGGTATCCATCAGCGCAGTGCAGAATTTGGGCATATGTGTATTGAGACAAATGGGAAGAAATGCCACTGCGGCAGGAATGGATGTTTTGAAGCATATTGTTCCATTTCTTGTATTGGTGATGATCTTGGCATTTCACTAGCAGATTTTTTTCAACGTTTAGAAGAGAAAGATCCATGGATAGAACAAATTTGGGATGGTTATATAGATCATTTGGCGATTGCCATTCATAATATTCACATCATTTTAGACTGCGAGATTGTCATTGGCGGATCATTGACTCCATATTTGAGCAAATATATGCCGCTGCTACGCAGCCGTCTGCGTGAAAAAACTTTTTTTCCAGATGAAGAACGGTATTTGCATTTAGGCAGATGTAGCGACAAGGCAAATTGTATTGGAGTAGCACTGCATTTTATTGATGCCTTTTTGAAACAAATTTGAGTTATGCGAGAGCATGTGATTTTGTCTGACAATGTCGGATAAGCACATATTTTGCAGAAAGCAGAAAATGCGATTTTTTTCGATGAAAATCGTTTGAATTCTTTTGTGCAGATTATAAAAATGAAAAAATTAACCGCGAAAAACTAAACAAAAATTTAATGTTTTTTTTATTCTAAACAACGAAATCTGTCAACTTCTTCTAGGTATATTGACAGCACAATCAGTAATTGGTACAATATGCACATAACTTAGAGAAAGAACATTTATAAAACTGTTTTGACTTTCTCAATATAAGTTATTATTACGGAGAGGAGATGTATGACTCATGAAAAAGAAATTTTTGGCATCCTTGATGGCAATGGTAATGGTCTTCGGCTTAGCAGCCTGCGGCGGCAGCAGTGATCCTGCTACAACAGATGACAGCGCGACCACAGAAGGCACCAGCGGCAAAATTGGTGTATCCATGCCAACACAGTCTTTGCAGCGCTGGAATCAGGACGGCAGCAATATGAAAGCGCAGCTGGAAGCAGCAGGATATGAAGTTGACTTGCAGTACGCAGGCGACAACGACATTCCGACACAGGTATCTCAGATTGAAAACATGATTGCAGGTGGTTGTGACGTTTTGGTCGTTGCAGCAATTGACGGCTCTGCTCTGACAGAAGCTTTGAAAGGTGCTTCTGAACAGAATATTCCTGTTATTGCATATGACCGTTTGATCATGAACTCTGATGCAGTATCTTATTATGCAACATTTGACAACTACAAAGTAGGTCAGATGCAGGGCGAATATATTCGCGATGCACTGGATTTGGACAATGCAGAAGGTCCTTTCAACATTGAATTGGTAACAGGCGCTCCCGATGATAACAATGTAAACTTCTTCTTCGGCGGTGCAATGGATGTCCTGCAGCCTTACATTGATAGCGGTAAACTGGTTGTTCCTTCTGGTCAGACAGAAAAGGCACAGTGCGCAACAGCAAACTGGTCTACAGAAGAAAGCCAGAGACGTTTTGAAAACATTATCTCTTCCGTTGGATATGGTCCGGAAGGCGTGAAACTGGATGCAGTTCTTTGCTCGAACGACTCTACATCTTACGGCGTACAGAATGCACTGCAGGCAGCAGGTTACACAGCAGAAAATATGCCGATTATCACAGGTCAGGATTGTGACAAACCCAATGTGAAAAACATTGTGGCAGGACTGCAGTCTATGTCAGTATTCAAGGATACACGTACACTGGCAGAAAAAGTAGTAGGTATGGTTGATGCGATTATGAAAGGTTCTGAGCCTGAAATCAACGATACAGAAACATATGACAACGGTGTTGGTGTAGTACCTTCTTACCTGTGTGATCCTGTTATCGTTACAGTAGACAATTACCAGGAAATGTTGATTGACTCCGGTTACTATACCGAAGCAGACATTGCTTAAGACCCAATACTCTTAAAAGGCAAATGCCGACAGATGAGTACGGGCGGCAGAGTAACTGCCGCCCGTTTGTTTTGTGAAAAGAAATTGAAAGGAGGGGTTTCAGTGGCAACCATATTGGAGATGCGCAATATCACCAAAACATTTCCAGGAGTAAAAGCTCTGGATAATGTTAATCTGAAAGTAGAGGAAGGAGAGATTCATGCGCTGGTCGGGGAAAACGGCGCTGGAAAATCTACCTTGATGAATGTTCTGAGTGGAATTTATCCATACGGTTCTTATGAAGGGGATATCATTTATCAAGGCGAAATATGTAAGTTCAAAGTTATCAAAGACAGTGAAGCAAAAGGAATTGTTATCATTCACCAAGAATTGGCTCTGGTACCTTATTTATCGATTGGAGAAAATATGTATCTGGGCAATGAAAGAGGCAAACCATTTTATATTGACTGGGATGAAACATACAGCAAAGCGGATGCATTGCTGAAGCAGGTAGGGCTGCACGAATCTTCTCATACACTTATCAAAGATATCGGCGTCGGAAAACAGCAGCTGGTAGAGATTGCAAAAGCACTTTCAAAAGATGTAAAGCTGTTGATTTTGGATGAACCGACAGCATCGTTGAATGAATCTGACAGTAAAGCGTTGCTGGAATTGCTTTTGCAATTTAAGCGCAACGGAATGACTAGTATTATTATTTCTCATAAATTAAATGAAATTTCCTATGTTGCAGATAAAATTACAATTATCCGAGATGGTTCGACAATTGAAACATTGGTAAAAGGTGTAGACGATTTTTCGGAAGACAGGATCATCAAAGGAATGGTAGGAAGAGACATGTCCAATCGCTTTCCCAAAAGAGAGTCTCATATTGGAGAGGTTATGCTGGAAGTCAAAGACTGGACAGTATATCATCCACAATTTGAAGAACGTAAAGTTTGTGACAATGTTTCCATGAACGTCAGACGTGGCGAAGTTGTTGGAATTTCCGGTTTGATGGGTGCTGGGCGTACAGAGCTTGCGATGAGCATGTTTGGGCACAGCTATGGTACAAATATCAGCGGAACACTGAAACTGCATGGCAAAGAAGTGCATTTGAAAACAATCAAACAAGCAATTGAAGCAGGGCTTGCGTATGTAACAGAAGACCGAAAAGGAAACGGACTGATTTTATCAAATCCCATTCGTGTGAATACAACATTAGCGAGAATGGAAAAAATCTCGAACAAGGGCATTATCGATTTTGATAAAGAATGTAAAGTAGCAGAAGACTACAAAGAAGCATTACGTACAAAAACGCCAAGCATTGAACAAAATGTAGGGAATCTGTCTGGAGGAAATCAGCAGAAAGTGTTGTTGAGCAAATGGATGTTTGCAGAACCAGATGTATTGATTTTAGATGAACCAACAAGAGGGATTGATGTTGGTGCAAAATATGAAATTTACTGCATCATCAATGAACTGGTGGCGCAAGGAAAATCAGTCATTATGATCTCATCGGAATTACCTGAAATTTTGGGGATGAGTGATCGAATCTATGTTATGAACGAAGGGCGTATGGTAGCAGAATTTCCCATAGAAGAAGCTTCCAGTGAAGCAATTATGGCAAGTATTCTGCAATCCAGCGCAAAGAAATAAGAAAATGAAGGGAGCGTTCTCCGTATGAATAAAGTTAAGACGGCTTTGAAAAATAATACGATGCTGTTTGCGCTGGTAGTTGTCATGATATTATTTCAAGTGTTGATTACTATCGGCGGCAAGGGCTCGATGTTTGCACCAACGAATGTATCAAACTTGATTATGCAGAACAGTTATGTTGTTATTTTGGCAACTGGTATGCTGTTATGTATTTTGACCGGCGGTAATATTGACCTTTCTGTAGGTTCTATTGTCGCTTTGGTTGGCGCAGTAACGGGTATTCTGATTGTAAATATGAATATGAATATTTATCTGGCGATGCTGTTGAGCTTGCTAGTAGGGCTTGCCATTGGGGTATGGCAGGGATTTTGGATTGCGTATATGAATATACCGCCGTTTTTGGTAACACTTTCTGGTATGTTAATTTGGCGCGGTCTGGCGACAGTATTGCTGAACGGAACTACAATTTCACCGTTCCCAGAAAGCTATTTGAAATATTTTACATCCTATATCCCCGGTGCGCAATCTGAAAATGTTCTGATGATTTCGCTGATCATTGGTGCGGCGTGCTGTATTGTCATGTTTGGTATTTCACTCTATAGTCAGGCGAAAAAACGCAGAAAAGGCTATGATACTGGCAACACCACTTTGCTGATCATCAAATTGGCTGTAATCAGTGCTGTGATCATGGTGATTTGCTATCTGTTAGGGAACAACAAAGGAATTCCGGTTGTGCTGGTTCTTCTGGCAGTAGTTGTTTTGGTATACCACTATCTGACAACACGTACCGTATCTGGACGTCATTTGTACGCACTGGGCGGAAATGCAAAAGCAACTCAGCTGTCTGGTATTGATACCCGCAGAATTATGTTTGGTGCATATGTTAACATGGCATTTTTGGCTGCGGTAGCAGCTTTGGTTTGTGTTGCACGTTTCAACTCTGCAGCACCTTCCGCAGGTACCAACTATGAATTAGATGCGATTGGTGCATGTTTCATTGGCGGAGCATCTGCATACGGCGGCACTGGTACGGTCGGTGGAGCGGTAATCGGCGCAATTTTCATGGGTATTTTGAATAACGGTATGTCTATCTTGGGAATTGATGCCAACTGGCAAAAGATGATCAAAGGTTTGGTATTGCTGTTCGCAGTTGTATTTGACGTTGTAAGTAAAAAACGTTCCAAATCCTGATAGGAGTGTATAAAAATATGAATTATTTATTGGGGATTGATATTGGCACATCCGGTACAAAGACGGTTTTGTTTGACAAAAACGGGCATACGGTAGCTTCTTATACTGAAGAATATCCGATGGCACAACCACAAAACGGCTGGGCAGAACAGAATCCGGAAGATTGGTGGAGCGCAACTTGTAACGGTATCCGCGCAGTATTGAAACAGAGTCATATAGATGCAGGAGAGATATGCGGAATCGGCTTATCCGGTCAAATGCATTCGCTTGTGTTGCTAGATGAAAAAGGAGATGTCCTGCGTCCTGCAATTCTTTGGTGTGATCAGAGAACTGCTGTGGAATGTGAAGAAATTCATGAACGACTGGGCGGCAGAGAGCGCTACATCGCAATTACTGCAAATCCTGCGCTGACTGGTTTTACTGCCGGGAAAATACTTTGGGTGCGGAAACATGAGCCAGATATTTATGCAAAAGCGCGTCATATCTTATTGCCGAAAGATTATATCCGTTACAAATTATGTCAAGTATTTGCAACGGAAGTATCTGACGCGTCTGGAATGGGCTTATTAGATGTTCCGCATCGTTGCTGGTCCGCGGAAGTGTTGGAAAAACTGGAAATTCAACCGGAAATGCTGGCAAAGGTGTATGAGAGTCCAGAAATAACAGGGAGGATCACAGAGGAAGCGGCTGCTTTAACCGGTCTGAAAGAAGGAACGATTGTGGTTGGCGGAGCCGGAGATAATGCAGCGGCGGCAGTGGGGACCGGCGTTGTAGAAGATGGAAAAGCCTTTGCAACCATTGGAACTTCCGGCGTCGTGTTTGCACATACGGATCAGCTTTCCATTGATCCCATGGGGCGTGTACACACGTTCTGTTGTGCTGTTCCCGGCGCATGGCATGTGATGGGTGTGACATTGGCAGCGGGACAGTCTTTGAAATGGTATCGGGATAATTTCTGTGATGCAGATAAAATCGAAGCACAAAAGCTGGGCGTAGATCCATATGATTTGATGACAGCAGAGGCGCAAAATGTCCCGATTGGTTCAAATCGGTTAATCTACTTGCCGTATTTGATGGGCGAGCGGACACCGCATCTGGATCCGGATTGCCGAGGTGCATTTATTGGATTGTCTGGTATGCATACCAGATATGATCTGGTACGTGCAGTAATGGAAGGTGTGACATTCAGTTTGCGTGATTGTGCTGAAATTTTGCGTGGTATGGGCGTAAAATCGGATGTTATTTTAGCTTGCGGGGGCGGCGGCTCTTCTGCTTTTTGGCGGCAGATGATGGCGGATATTCTGCAGTGTCCGGTAGCAACGACCGTCAGCAAAGAAGGTCCGGCTTTGGGTGTTGCTATTTTAGCTGGCGTCGGTGCAGGAATTTATTCTTCTGTACCAGAAGCATGCAGGCAAATGATTGGAGTAAATGCAGTACAGGAGCCAATAAAAGCGCATATGGATGCATATGACGCGTATTACGAAGTTTACCGGAATTTATATCCGGCGTTAAAGGAAAGCTATCATCAGATGGCAAAGTTATAAAGAGAAGGTGACGATATGAAAATCGAATCTGTATTCGATATATCATTCCAAGAATATGGAAAGATTGTGGAAGGACTTCCGCTGGAAGAATTGCTGGATGCACTGGCGAACACAGTGAAACCTACAGATGGTGTTGTTTATGTTCCGGAGGAGCGGACATTAGAACAGACACCAGCAAAGCAGGTATTAGAGGAACATGTATATGGTGGTATGCCCATTCAAATTGGATTCTGCAATGGAACCAATACGAAACTAAATTGTATGGAATACCATCGGGATAGCGAAATCAATATTCCTTGTGAAGATATGGTTCTGCTGTTGGCAAAAGAATCCGAGTTAAGACAGCATCACTTAGATACCGCATCGGTTCGTGCATTTTTGGTGCCTGCTGGAACAGCTGTGGAAGTATATGCGACGACGCTGCATTATGCGCCTTGTGACGCCAAAAAGGGAAATGGATTTCGCGTTGCAGTGGTTCTGCCAAAAGGTACCAACACAGAAAAACCGGATATTACCATGCGTAATTCCGAAGATCGCCTATTATGGGCAAGGAACAAATGGCTGATCGCCCATGCCGATGCCAGCGAAGCACAAGAAGGTGCATTCGTTGGTCTGGACGGAGTCAATATTGATATTGCAACAATCATTGAGTAAAATAGCTATAAAGGAATAGATTTTGAAAGAGAGGTAATGAAATATGCAGAACATTCCAGTGATAAAAATGGGGATTATTTCTGTCAGCCGCGGATGTTTTCCAATCGCGTTATCTGAAATGCGCCGTCATAATATTGTGGAAGCTTATGGTACAGATTTATACGAATGTCCGATTTGTGTGGAAACAGAATTAGATGCGAAAAAAGCAGTAGAGGATGTCAAAGCTGCCGGTGTAGATGCATTGTGCGTATTTCTGGGGAACTTTGGTCCGGAGACGCCAGAAACAATGATTGCAGATATGTTTGAAGGACCAATGATGTATACATCTGCCGCAGAAGGCGATGGTGATTTAATGAATGGACGCGGTGACGCGTACTGCGGTATGCTGAATGCATCCTACAATTTGGGATTGCGAGGGAAGAGAGTATATATTCCGGAATATCCCTGTGGCACCGCAGAAGAAGTTGCTGAACAGATTCGGGAATTCGTTCCTATTGCAACAGCATTGGTCGGTCTGAAAGGGCTAAAAATTTTTGCATTCGGTCCTCGTCCCAATGATTTCCTTGCTTGCAATGCACCCATTAAAGCGTTGTACGATTTGGGGGTTGCAGTAGAAGAACATTCCGAATTGGATCTTCTGGTTGCATATAATCAACATAAGGATGACCCTCGGATTCCGGCAAAGGTAGAAGAAATGGCAAAAGAATTGGGGGCAGAGAATCCATATGCCGGTGTACTGCCCAGATTAGCGCAGTATGAGTTGACATTAGAAGATTGGATGAAAGATAATTTGGGCTGCTCGAAATATGCCGCTTTTGCCAATAAGTGCTGGCCTGCATTCCAAACAGAATTTGGATTTGTGCCGTGTTATGTCAATTCCCGTTTGACAGGAAGAGGAATACCGATATCTTGTGAGGTGGATATTTATGGCGCTTTGAGCGAATATATTGGGCTGTGCGTATCCAATGCGCCTGTTACACTGCTGGATATCAATAACTCTGTTCCTGCACAGATTTATGAAGAGGATATCAAAGGAAAATGCGACTACCGTCTGAATGAAACCTTTATGGGATTCCACTGTGGCAACACTTGTTCCAGCCTGCTGTGCAACCCGCACATGGGGTATCAGCTGATTATGAAGCGCCAGTTGGAACCGGATTCTGAACCGGATATCACCAGAGGAACCATGGAAGGCGATATCAAAGCAGGCGATATTACATTCTTCCGCCTGCAAACCACAGCATCCACACAACTTCGCGCATATGTAGCGCAAGGAGAAGTTTTGGACGTACCAACACGCTCTTTCGGTTCTATCGGTATTTTTGCAATTTCAGAAATGAATCGTTTCTACCGTCATGTATTGATTGAAAAACAGTATCCACATCATGGTGCGGTAACATTTGGTCATCATGGGAAAGCATTATTTGAAGTATTTAAGTATTTAGGTGTAACGGATATTGCATATAATCAGCCGAAATCTTTGCCATATCCAACAGAAAATCCTTTTGCTTAAGATAGGAACAAGGATACTCATCATTTTCGAAGATTAAAATTAAGAAAGAACTCACACACGGATAAATATTATAATATGTTATCCGTGTGTTTTTTTGTTTTTACAAAAGGAAGATAGATGTTTCTCGATCATGCAAAAGATGTGATAGAAAGGAGACAATTTTTTTTCCACATTTTCATTGAAAAATGATCATTTCTTATGTTTTCAGAACGTGGTTTATAGAAAGATCTTTCGTATTCCTGAACTTTTTATAATTTCCGGCTAGGTATAGGATGTTTGAAGTATGGATATACTCTGCCAAGCTTATCGTGGAAGACAGTAATAGTATAACGATGTGCATTTTAGACAATAAATTTTCAATTTTTTGTGAAAAATTTATGAGAAAAATATTGTTAGCACTCTTTACAAGTGAGTGCTAACAATATATAATAATATCAGGTTCCAAAAGAAACCAATATGATTTGATACAGATTTTACGGAGAAAGGTGGAATGGTTTATGAATTTACAAAAATTTACGCAAAAATCTTTGGAGGCCATTCAGAACGCCCAATCTATGGCAATAGAATATGGAAACCCGCAGATGGATCAACAGCATCTGCTGGTAACATTGTTGACACAGGATGAGGGTCTGATTCCGCAGTTGATGCAAAAGATGAATGTAAACGTCAATGGATTACTGCAGGCGGCAGAAAATGCTGTCAAAAAATTGCCTCGTGCAACTGGAGGGCAGACATATGTTGCAGCGGACTTGGAAAAAACATTGACTGCAGCGGAAAAATTGGCAGAAAATATGACCGATGAGTACGTATCGGTAGAACATATTTTTATGGCTATGGTAAATAGCCCTAATGCAGCACTGAAAGAAATCTTTCGGCAATATCAGATTACCAAAGAAGATTTCATGAAGATTTTAGCAACTGTGCGTGGAAATACGCGTGTAACAAGCGATTCGCCAGAAGCAACATATGATGCTTTGAAAAAATACGGTACAGATCTGGTGGAAAAAGCAAGAAGCAAAAAATTGGATCCAGTCATTGGGCGAGATGATGAAATCAGAAATGTGATCCGAATTTTGTCCAGAAAAACCAAAAACAATCCCGTTTTGATCGGGGAACCTGGCGTCGGAAAAACAGCGATCGCCGAAGGTTTGGCACAAAGAATTGTGAAAGAAGATGTGCCAAACAGTTTAAAGGATAAAACGATTTTCTCATTGGATATGGGTGCTTTGATTGCAGGGGCAAAATTCAGAGGCGAGTTTGAAGAACGGTTGAAAGCCGTATTAAATGAAGTGAAAAAAAGTGAGGGCAGAATCATTCTGTTTATTGATGAACTGCATACTATCGTAGGCGCAGGAAAAGCAGACGGCGCAATGGATGCAGGGAATTTGCTCAAGCCGATGCTTGCAAGAGGAGAATTGCATTGTATTGGTGCGACAACATTGAATGAATATAAACAATATATCGAGAAAGATCCAGCATTGGAACGGCGGTTCCAACCAGTTATGGTTAACGAACCAACCGTAGAAGATACGATTGCCATATTACGTGGGCTGAAAGAACGCTATGAAGTATATCATGGTGTAAAAATTCAAGACCAGGCAATGATTGCAGCCGCAACCTTGTCCAATCGTTATATTTCTGATAGATTTCTTCCAGATAAGGCCATTGACTTGGTAGACGAAGCATGTGCAATGATTCGAACGGAAATGGATTCGATGCCAACAGAACTGGATGTCATCCAAAGAAAAATCATTCAGCATGAAATTGAAGAAGCTGCACTGAAAAAAGAGGATGATAAATTATCCAAAGAACATTTGGAAGAAATTCAAAAAGAACTGGCAGAAATGCGGGAGCAGTTCGCTGCGTTAAAAGCAAAATGGGAAAATGAAAAGGATGCTATTGGTGTTGTACAAAAACTGCGGGAGCAGATCGAGGATGTCAATGCAGAAATTGAAGCGGCGGAGCGAAAATATGACCTGAATAAAGCGGCAGAACTGAAATATGGGAAATTGCCGCAGCTGCAAAAAGAACTGGAAGAAAAAGAGCGGGAAGCAGAAGAAAATGGCAGCAAGAACACGCTGTTACGAGATAAAGTAACAGAAGAAGAGATTGCAAGAATTATTGAACGTTGGACTGGAATCCCTGTAGCAAAACTGATGGAAGGCGAACGTGAGAAACTTTTGCATTTGGAAGATATTTTGCATGAACGTGTGGTTGGTCAGGACGAAGCAGTTCAGAAAGTGGCAGAAGCGATTTTAAGAAGCCGTGCTGGCATACAGAGCCCTAATCGTCCCATTGGATCTTTCCTGTTCTTGGGACCTACCGGCGTTGGGAAGACAGAACTGGCAAAGACTTTGGCAGAATGCCTGTTTGACGACGAGAAAAACATGGTGCGTATTGATATGACGGAATACATGGAAAAATTCAGCGTGAGTCGTCTGATCGGTGCGCCTCCCGGATATGTTGGGTATGAAGAAGGCGGTCAATTGACAGAAGCAGTTAGGAGAAAACCATATTCTGTCATTCTGTTTGATGAAGTAGAAAAGGCGCATCCGGATGTATTTAATATCCTGTTACAGGTATTGGACGATGGCAGAATCACCGATTCACAGGGCAGAACGGTAGATTTCAAAAATACGGTTATTATCTTAACCAGTAATTTAGGGTCCAACTATTTGTTGGAAGGGATTGATGCAAACGGAGAAATTACTGCAGAAGCAAAATCTCAGGTAGAAGAATTGCTGCGACACTCTTTTAGACCAGAATTCTTAAACAGACTAGATGAGATCGTCTTCTATAAACCACTGACCAAAGAAAATATCACGCATATCATTGATTTGATTGTGAAAGACCTGAACCGTCGTTTGGCAGATAAACAGTTGAAATGCGTTCTGACAGAACGAGCAAAAGAATATATCGTGGAAACAGGATATGATCCTGCTTTTGGTGCAAGACCACTGAAACGATTGATTCAACGAGATGTAGAAACTTTACTGGCAAAGAAGATCATTGCAGGGGATATTGATCAGGGTTCTACGTTGGAAATTGACGTGGAAAACGGTATTTACCAAATCACAGAAAAAAAATAAGTATTCACAAAGCAGGCAGTTGCAAAACGTAACTGTCTGCTTTTGTATTATGATATGGAATCTCCATTTTAGAAATCAATGTGCAAATCTCCTTTGTCATTGTTCGAACCAATTATTTGTGAGTGATTTTAAGCTGAGAATACAAGCGGTAATGTTTTATACGAAAGTTCATAAAAAATGATATCAGATCATTATAGAAAGAATGTATGCCATACAATATAAATATTGTTTCAGTTACAGTGGATATGATATACTATACTTAATGAAAAAGTCAGAAAAAGAAAGGGTGTTGTAGCATGAAACAATATGTTGTAGACGCGTTTACTGATCAGGTTTTTCAAGGAAATCCTGCTGCTGTTTGTGTTATGGATGCATGGATTCCGGATGCATTGATGCAAAAAATTGCAATGGAAAATAACTTATCCGAAACAGCATTTACAGTCAAAGAAGGAGAGCGATATCGTCTGCGTTGGTTTACACCAGGCGGTGAACTGGAATTGGTGGGACATGCTACCTTGGCTTGTGCATATGTGATTATGAACTTTCTGGAAAAGGGGAAAGAACATGTTTCCTTTGATACGTTGAGTGGGGAATTGACTGTCCAGAAATATGGTGATTTATATGAGATGAATTTTCCAGCATATGAACTGACACCAGTAGAAGTAACGCAAGAAATGACGGATGCGATTGGCGCTACTCCGATCGAAGCCTATATGGGGAGAGATTTGCTTTGTGTACTTCAGGACGAAGATACTGTAAAAAATCTGACACCCAATTTGGATAAAGTCATTCATTTAGACGGGCTTTTGCTGCAAGTTACTGCAAAAGGATCGGAAACAGATTGCGTTTCTCGTACGTTTGCACCGAAGATGAAAGTCCCGGAAGATCCTGTATGTGGATCTGGGCATTGCCATATTGCTCCTTATTGGATCCAAAAACTGCAAAAGGATGAGATTGTTGCATATCAAGCATCTCCGAGAGGAGGCACGCTCTATTGTAAATTAGACGGAGATCGTGTAGTAATGAGCGGAAAAGCTGCATTATATTCCATTGCAGATATTTTTGTAAGATGAGTTTTTCTGATGAAAGAGCGAAAATACTCGCATTGCTGAGAAAGATATAAAATCAATAGAATGTATTCTGAAAATCTCCAAATGGATAAAAAAGCCGTTTGGAGATTTTATGTTGATGCTCAAAAAGCCGTTCACAAGCATTACAACTTCGATGAATGGATGTGCAGATGCTATCATAGCTTCTGTATCTATTGGGAAAACCCGCACTTTGTTTAGAGATATCATAAAAAGAGGTCATGAACCATAAAGAACTGTTGGAGCCTCTAATTTTAGCATGATCAGAATGTAAAATCACTTGTGTTTATACTTACAATGTGATGTCATTCGGAATAGGACTGTTCGTTAAGAGGTGCTTTTGCATCAAAAACATATATGATATCTATTTTTCCTCTGTGCGAATTCAAAAAATTTCATTGTAAACCATTGTGTTTGCATAGCGTTGAGACAATGGAGTGAGAAAAAATCCACATAACATCTTAGCTTTTCTATTTTTATGGAATAACACTTTTTCATAAACGGTATATTTATCATCATGGAAACGAGATTGGATAATAAAAATTCAGCTGTGTATTCATTTAGCATAAGATATGCACCTATGTTTATCTATAATGTTTGGTTAAAACTTCCTGCATGCTACTTAAGAGGAAGTTGACCAAGTGTAACAGCATACGAAATTTTTTCGTTTTTTGTGTGCCGGTTACTTTTTGTCTGTGCATGTATGTGTTTTTACTTGATGCAGAAAGAATGCCCTGCAGTCTATATCCGATAGTCAGCAGGGCATTTTTATGATTTGTATGTTTGAAATAGTATCGTCTTATGAAGAAGAATGTGTTTCTTTCTTTTTAATATGAGGCATCGCGGCATAGCTTGCATCTATCGTCATAATACAAAAGTAGTTAGGATATGTTTCAGTAACAAGTTCTTTTATTTTAGACTTGAGCTGATCCTCACTCATATGGAGTGTGTGTGGCATAACGCAGTCAAAAATAAGGTTTGTATGCGTTTCGCCAGGAACAACGCGAAGGTCATGAATGCTTAAGTTGCTGTCTATGGTTTTCACCTGATCAGAAAGCCAACATCTGAGGTCGTTTATTTTATCATCTCCGGTTATGATTGGATCATAGTGAACGATGAGATTGAGATTTTCGTTTTCAAGGAAATCCCGTTCTATGTTGTCAATCACATCGTGGCTTTTTATTACATCGTCTTCAGCAGCCATTTCAACGTGTACACTGGCGAATATTCTTCCTGGACCATAGTCGTGTATCATCAGGTCGTGGGTACCGAGTACGCCTTGATAGCTGAGTATTTTCTTCTCAATATGATCTACCAGAATAGGGTCTGGTGCTTTTCCAAGCAGTGGATCAAGGGTTTCTTTTACCAGACCGATGCCGCTGTAAAGGATAAAAACAGCCACCGCAATACCCATATATCCATCCAGATTCACAGTGAAAAAATGAGAAATCAGCGCTGCTGTTAGAACGGCTGAAGTGGATATCACGTCGTTTCGGCTGTCAGCCGATGTTGCTTCCAAAGTTGCAGAGTTAATTTTTTGCCCTAACGATTTATTAAAGACAGACATCCAAAGTTTTACAACTATGGAACCAATCAGAACGACAGCAGTGATTAGGCTGAAATCTACAGGTGATGGATGTAATATCTTATTGAGGCTGCTCTTAAAGAGTTCTACACCGATGATGAGAATCATCACAGCAACTGTCAATCCGGAAAGATATTCATATCTGGCATGACCATATGGATGGTCAGCATCTGCGGGTTTTTCCGCCATTTTAAATCCAATCAGGCTGATGATACTGGAAGCAGCGTCAGAAAGATTGTTTACAGCGTCAGCAGTGATAGAGACACTTCCGGAGATTGTTCCGACAATAAATTTGCCGGCGAACAAAAGAGCATTGCAAAAAATGCCAACTTTTCCAGAAAGCTTTCCATAAGCTGCTCTGACGTTCAGGTCGTTTATATTTTCGTGATCTTTGATGAATGTTTGTATTAGCCAGTTATGCATAAATAACGCCTCCGTTTGAAATATCCTTAAGATTATAACATAAACTGGAAAAAACGCAATCAAAATTCAGATGCCATTTTATTCGTTTATTATGCACATATGGATACAATACATTTGTGATCCTAGCGAATAAAAGCAGAGGTGCATTCCATGTATCAAATTGGAAAAACAAAAATGATAGAAGATTTTCGACAAATATGCTGTGTAAATAAAGAATTTTTCAGAAGATGGAGAAACATTCTTGCATTTATTCGTTTCTGCAGTAACACAACATGGAATGACCGCTGGACTGTGTTCGAGGTTATGCAACAAATCTCAAACCCAAAATAAATTACCATGCAGAAACAAAAGCAGCCTCCGATTTTATTGGAGGCTGCTTTTTCAAGTTTTAGTATTGGATTGTTTTTACCTGACTATTTAAGAGTCAATCAGGATAACCTGCATGAGCGATGTCCATTCATATACACAGTCTTATATTGTTCGATAGTGAAGGACTTATCACCTTGTTATTTTTGCGTGCTGTTTCCTCTAACATCTACTGCAATTCTTTCCACTACTTGATTTTGACGCACACCAATTAACCAACTGGTCAGGTTTGCAGAAGAACAGGAATGATTTGGAATAATCTCAATTTGATCACCAATCTTCAAATCAGTAGCTCCATCTACTTTCAATTTGCCAACTTCTTCAGACAGACCATAGACCGTCAATTCTGGATGACCTTTTACGATACCGAAGCCTTTCACAGATGCACTACCATGAGCGCCTTGATCCAAGCCTAAACATTTTGCACCGGCATCACAAATAAAAATATCCTCAGAAGGGTGGGAGACAATCGTAGCCAGAACAGAAAGAGAACAATCGGCTTCTGTAGCACTGCCTAAAGCGATTTGGATTGCATCGTGATAAACATAATTTCCAGGATGATAAATCTGGATTCCGGGCTGGGTAACTGTCAAAGCGAAAGTCGGGGTGGAACCACTAGTAACATGCACAGCGGAAAATCCTGCTGCTCTAAGTTCTTCGGCAACTTGCGTCATAGTTTCTACTTCCAAAGTTGCGATAGAAGTACGTTCTTCCTGCGTTGTTGCACCATAGACCTGACCAGGATGCGTAGAAATGCCAAAGAAAGTAATATGCTTCAAGTCAGATAGTTGCTGTGCGAAAGCAACTGCTTTTTCAGGAGCAACACCAAACCGGTGGAACTGCATATCTACAATAATAGAATAAGCAATGGTAACATCAGCAGTCCCTGCTGCTTGATTTAACAAATGCGCCGCTTCATAACTGTCTACACGCACAATCAGTTCTGTATTTGCGGCTAATTGTGCCAGTCGCTTTAGATTTTGAGGATTCGCAGTAGGATAAGCATACATAATTTTTTTTGCACCAGCTTTGGCAGCCATTTCGCATTCATCAATGGTACCGCAAAGAAAACCTGTAGCGCCATAAGCCATTTGTTTTTGCAGTATTGCAGTACTTTTGTGTGTTTTGACCATTGGCCAAAGCTCTTTCCCATTTTGTGTACACAATTGCTGGTACGTTTGCAGATTTTTTTCTGCAATATCCAAATCCAATAAAACAGCTGGGGTCTCTAAATAATACATAGGCATAAGCACACACTCCTTTTCTTTTGTTTTTTATATTATACATAACATGATGGAAGATGTTTGTCAAGCACAAGTTTGTCACATATAGACAATCTATACTGTCATAGGATATAACAAAAAATTGGGAGGCAGAAACATGCAGTTTTTTCATGCGATTCGTTGGAAGAAAAGATATATTTTATATGGAGTGGCGTTAATTGCGGCTGTTCGGATAGGTGCCGCATGCTTACCGCCGGCAGCAGAGAAAGTATCGGCAATTCTGACAGCAGAGAGCAATCGAGAGCTTCCGATCTATTGCGTACAGACACCGGAAAAAAAGGTGGCTGTTAGTTTTGATGCCGCATGGGGAGCGGATGATACGGATGAACTATTACGGATATTAGAGGAAAATAATGTAAAGGCAACATTTTTTCTATGTGGATACTGGGTAGATAAATATCCAGACGAAGTAGAAAAAATAGCCAAAGCAGGGCATGATCTGGGGAATCATTCTGCTACACATCCGCATATGAGTCAGTTAACAGCAGAGCAAATTACAAAAGAATTACAGGATTGTCATGCAGCGGTAAAGGAATTGACCGGAATTGAAATGGATTTATTTCGACCGCCATTTGGAGAATATAACAATACAGTGATTCAAACAGCAAGAGAAAATGGATATTATTCTATTCAATGGGATGTGGATACATAGGAAACAAAAAGAAAGGAGGAAAAGCGATTGCTTTTCCTCCTTTTATTTGAACCGAACATCCACGCCATTCTCACTCAAAACCACCCGGTCAATCATACTTTTTGCAATATCACGCCGGTCTTCGAAAGACATGTTTTCCCAATCTTCCGCAGTAAAAGGAATGATTTCAACGGCATTGAATTCCGTCAGTGCTTCTGAATACTGATGGATTAGGAGTTGTTTTTCCCGGTGGAGGGTTTCGATTCTACGGTTGATATATTCCGCAGAAATTTGGCTGACGTTTTCCAGTGTGGAAATTAGATTTTCGATTTTGCTGTCAATGTCTGCGATTTTCTGCTGATGTTGTTTGATGACATTGTTTTCCCGTTTTTCCCTTGCCAGATGATAGGCTTCCGCTTCTTGAATGAGCCGTGCCTGCACTTGCGCTTCGATCTCCCGAACTCGATGGGTCTGCTTTACGTCACAGCACTTATGGAGATATTTTCCAGAGCAGATGAAATAGGGGATACGCCCATCTTTGGTACTGGCAAACCGGACGGAAAAGGCATAGCCGCAATGACCGCATTTTACAAGCCCTGTGAGCCAGGAATGTTTCCCTTTTCCGCTGTTTTTTATTTGTCGATTTTTAGACAGCTTTTCCTGACAATAGAGAAATGTGCTGCTGTCCACGATGCCGTTATGATGCCCAATGGCAAGGAGGTGATTAGATACATCTTTATATTTCCGTTCGCTGGCATCCCGTTTTCCCACAAGGATGCATCCATGGGTGCCGTCAAAATCCTCCGGTTCATTTGCCATGATGGCGCCTTTGGATTTGTAGTAATTGTAAATGGCAATATCCGCTTGGACGTAAGCGGGATTTTTCAAAATACCGGAGAGTTTCACACTGTCAAAATTGACGCCGCCGGCAGAAAGAGCACCACTGCGGATCAGGACTTTTTGCACATCTGCCAGACTGGTATAGGGTTGGGCGTATGTATCAAAAATCTGGGACACGATTTCCAAATCTGCATTGGGTTCATAAATGGTGGCTTTCTTACCATCCAATGTGGTACGCACCAGATTGTAGCCATAAGCAGCAGGACCGCCGCCCCAGGCACCTTTTTTGACACGGGCATAATAGTTGTCCCGGACACGTTCAGCAATGGTTTCACGCTCCAGCTGGGCGAAAACAACGATGATATACAGCATGGCACGTCCCATGGGGGTGGAAGTATCAAACTTTTCCGTGGCGGAAACAAAGGAAATACCGTTGTTTTCCAGCACGTCAATGAAATCCGCAAAGTCTACAATGGAACGGCTGATTCTGTCCAGACGATAGACCACCACTTTTTCGATCTGCCCCGTTTGGATGTCGTGCATCATTTCCGTAAAAGCAGGGCGGTTGGTATTTTTGCCGGAATAGCCGCTGTCCTCATAGATTTTGCACTCTTCCGAAAAAATTTCCCGTTTGGCAAAGGCAATCTGGCTTTCGATGCTGATGCTGTCTTTTTTATCAATGGATTGTCTTGCGTAAATAGCTACCATAAAAAAAGACCTCCTTTTCCTATATAGGGTATAGCAAAAAGAGCGGTCTTATGATACAATACAGTTGCGAAGTGTGGTTGTATCTTACGACCGCTTTATGAAATTCCCTTTCCTGTTGGCGCAGGAAGGGGGATTTTTTTGTTTTAGCAATAATAATCGATTTGTCCGAAATATCCTATCCATTTTTCTGTAATTTCCTGATGTCTGGCTTCGATGACACTCATGATGATTTTCAGCTTTCGGCTGGGAATCTGTGACTGATTATGACAAAGCAGGCACCGTCCTGTTTGAGTGATCCAGATTTTTGTTGCTTTTTCCGAGGGAATGCCTTCCGAAACATGCACATGAATGGGTTCCAGCGGTTTGGATTCATTGGACCAGAAATAGATCAGATAGGAGCCGACCTTAAAGATTTGCGGCATGATCGAACCCTCCTTCTCTTGCCAGTTCGATGACGATATGCGCCACGGACTTCAGATAGGCTTCGTATTTTTCCAATTCTTCCTCAGAAAACCCTTCTACGTTTTTCCATTCATAAGAGGGCAGGTAACATTCCGCAGAATGGAAGCCGCCGTATACAGGCTGTTCAAAATAAACTTTTACTGTTTCTGTGCCGTTTACATCGTAAGTGTCAGAATGGACCACTTCGGTTTTATCATCTAATGTCATGAAAGGATACATCATAATCATCTCTCCTTTGTCCTGTTTTTATTGGAATTCCATATCACGCAGCATTACTGTTTAAGAAAAAGCTTCATTTATGTTTTCTGCGTAGCTGACCAGACCGCCTGTGATGGCATCGGCTAAATCATTATCTGGCACAATAAGCCAATTATTTTCGCCTTTGACCAGAGAAATGTCTACTTCTTTGGTGTAAGTCGTGTCTTTGTTATCGGAAATAGCAGAAATTATAGCTTCTGTAGATTTCTGATCCAATTCTTCTTCAGATAAACCAGCGAAAGCCAGAGAAATCATTTCAGAGATTGCATGACCCATGGCATTTGCCATGTCCACATTGGTGATGGATACTTTGACAGTGGCAGTATCGCCTTCTTCTGTAGAAGAAAGGATTTCAAAAGTTAGGTTTTCTACAAAAGCTTTGCCGGTTTCTTCGTTTTCCAAATCGGAAATGGCATCATCTGCAGTTTCCGTTGTTTCACTGGTATCATTCGTATATTTATCAATGGTTTCCAGATCAAGGCTCTGGAAAGCTGTCAGATAATTCGTAACAGCCGTTTCGGGGGATTCCCCACCAGAGCAGCCAACAAAGGCAAATACCATTACCAAAGTTGTCAAGAAAGCAAGCGTTTTTTTCAGCATATACATTCCTCCCCGAATGGTTGCCACGTGATATGGAATTGCACACAATGTTATGTTTGCAAAAGAAAATATTTAGTTTTCACGGAAATATTCTGCCAGATCTTCCAGCACCGGCAGGAAGCGGATAGAGATATCTTTTGCGATTTTTGCCGCAATCCTGTCGTCGTAGATGTGAGAAGTGCGGTTTCTGGATTCCAGCATGTCCAGCCAGACGTTTTCGTCGTGGATCATTTGATTTCCATAGGCACTTTTTAGCACCTGTTTGGGGAAATTTAGTTCATTGGCAACGCCTTGATCCAGTAGGTATTCTCTTGCGGCTTTCAAAGAAAGTTCAGCGGCAATTCTAAAGCGATAGATCATGCCATCTCGAATAATATCGTTAGATGGTTGTTGCTGATACATTTCTATGGATTCTTGGAGCCGATGGACAGATCGTAAAAAATTTTTAACTTTATCCATAAAGATTAAAATCTCCAAATTTCTTTTTAATGCTTATTTGCAAACATACTTTTTATTTATCATTCAGATACAATATGGCAAAAAGCCAGTTTCAAATATTGTCCATCAGATACTGTAATGTATGTTTCTCCTTCGAAATTGCCGTTGGTAACGATTGAATCCAAAGATCCAGAAGAATCGGATGCAACTTCATAATAACCAGAACCCATAACAGAATTTTCATCAACAGCAAGTTTATATTCTCCAGCAGCAAGATGTGTACCGATTTTGAAAGTACCTTCTTTTGTTGTGTCTAATTCGCTCACTTCTTCTGCGGGAACTGCATAGCAGCCTTGCAGTTTCAAATATTGTCCATCTGAAACAGTCAAAATAGCATTTGTAGTAAAGTTTCCGTTGGTAATAATAGATTCTAAAGTACCGGTACTATCACTGGCTATTTCGTAATATGCGCCAACTGCAGATTCACCAAACAGAATATATTCGCCAGCAGATATGTCGGATCCGACTTTATATGTGCCAGCGTCATATTTTGTACTGGAACTTTCTTGCTCTGTTTCAGCTGTTTCTGTTTGTGTCTGAGAAGATGTTTGATCCTCCGTAGAACCATTATCACCACCGCAAGCAGTAACACAAAAAGCAAACAAAACAGCAAATGAAAGGGCAATCAATTTCTTTTTCATAATACATCTCTCCTTAAAATCAAAAAACAAAATTGACACAATAACTCTCAATTGTTTTTCTCATTTGTACGCACATAAGCCCCCCTTCATAGATTTTTATTTTGAACCACTATAATTTCTATTTTAGAAATATGGTGATTTTAACGGTTCAGTCAAAATAGGGAAATTGGAATCCTGAAATCATTTTTATCATTGTATCGATACATTTATCTGTAGAGAATTGAAATACGTACTCAGATATGATAAACTGTTGATATTGCGAGGTGATTTCATGGATTTTACTATGGATAGTATTTTGTTTTTATTCTTGTTTATTTTCCCAGGTGCGTTTTCAAAATTATTGAAAGAGAGATTTACTCCTAAAAAACAATATCGTATCAATGACCACAATGGTTGGGTTGAACTGTCCGAAATAGTTGTATTTAGCATGGTTGTATTATTCTCTGGATTGATCGCGAGATCATGTTTTTTTACACATAATTTGGATATGAACAGCTATTTTGAAAGTTTTACAAGTACCAAATTTTTCATTGCTTATATTGTTTTTGCTTTTCTCGCATCGATGATATATACATTTTTATTTCATTGCTTCAATAAAGCCGTAGTGCCGTTTATCATCAATCGGTACAATCAGTGGAAAGGAAGACCAATGGAAGGGTTGTACCAAACCATATGGGAGGAAATCTTTGAAACCGATCAATATTCCGCACAAAAAGGTGTGGTAGTATCCATAGAAAAAGATGGTCATATTCTTTCCAGAGGTTTTTTAGAAGCGTATCCGCCCCCACAATCACCCAGCAGTGAGATTCTGTTAAAATACTGCTGCGAAGTGGAAGCATATTTTGAGAATGATAAACACTTACCAGAAGAAAGTAAACTGTTTGGCAAGACCAACATGGAGTATTGCGATCTGCAAAATGGCTTCGTTATTAAATTTTACGATATGGCAAAGTATCACGCTTATGTAGATAGCCTGCAAACTTCCGGTTGATTAAGACTGCTGCGGTTTTGGTGGCGGGGGAGGTGGAGTAGTTGGCGCAAGACCAGTTCGCGTACCTCGATACAGAAGAAACTACAATGGCAGAACTGGGGATGGATGCAGTTCAGACTGTGAAATATGTATATCGCGGTGCAGAAGCCGTAGAAGACGAAGCCACAAAACTGAATCTGGAGCAGGTAAACGAAAGTTTGACTGCATTATCCGAATGATATTTTTACCGTTCCGAAAGGAACGGTTTTTTTATTTCATTCCGTTTTGGGATATAAAAAATCCATGATCTGTAAAGGTTAGGGTAAGAGCATCCCATTTGTACTGCATGCCGTATTTTTGCTTGAAAACGGAAATTGCATCATAAAGGAATATCTCTGTAACCCCCAAATATTCTGCCACATCATACAGTGTTTGACAGCCGTCCAAGACCGCATCAAAGAGGTCTTCGATTTTCAGCATGCGGTTTACAGCCCATTTGCGGGCAATTTTTTCTTGTTTCCGTTGACTGGCGTTTTCCTGATTTAGGATATTGCCAACAGTGGTATGGTAATGCCCAATTTCCTCAGCCAGAACGCAGGCTTTTTCAGTATTTGTCATATCTTTTTTGATACCGATTTTGGAACCTTTGCAAAGTCCTTTTGCATGGGATTTGAATTTTTTTTCGATGACCTGAAGACCTATCATATCTGCATCATTTAACAGTTGTTCATAATCACACATATCATAGATCACCTCCACTATTAAAGTTCGTCCAAATCTTCCTGCATCAACGCCTGTTCTTCTTTGCTTTGAGGTGTATTGTTATGGGCAGCAATAGGCATCAAGTGATCGGGTTGAGAAGTAACACCGAGAAGACGGTCAACAAAAGGTTGAGTCTCTGGTTTATTACGATAAGCAGTTAAAACATCATTTTCATGTTTTGTTAAAGATGTTGAAAGTAATGTATGAGGCATTGTCCTATCTACATCGTAACCCATAAGCCATACAGGGTTGACATTAAAATATTTTGCCATAAGTTCGATAGTAGTAATTTTTGCAGCCATTTGTCCGGTCATATATCGAGATATTGTTGGGGAGGATAATGAAAACCTATCTGCCATTGAATAAGTTGTTTCATTATGCTCCTCCATTAATAAAGATAGACGCTTTGAGAACACATCTTTATTTACTGTTTTCTTTTTCATGCAATTCACCTCTTTTGACGAAAGTATACCACAGGGCGTTACGAAAAGCAATAATAAAAGTACAAAAAAGTGGGAAAATATTGCGAAACGTATTGACAATATAATTATATGGTGTTATATTGTGGTTACTACGAAACGCAACACACGATATGGAGGTGATGAAATGAGAAAAGTCAAAAAATATGAAGAGCTTTCGGAATTGAAAGGAAGGATGCGAAAAGAAGGATATAGTTACAGAAAACTTAGCGAAGAGACAGGTATTAGTGTAAATGCAATAAATAATAAGTTGAATGGATATTCTGCTATGGACACAGATGATGTGGAACTTATTACAAAAACATTGGGTATTTTACCAGAAGAAATTATGTTATATTTTTTTCCTCAAATGTTGCGAAACGCATCAAAGTAAAGGGGAATATGTAATAGAAAAAGAGTTATAGAGAATTTATAAAGGAGAATGAGATCATCATGTTACGCGAAAAGGAGGGGCGGGAATGAAGTCTTGGGTAATAGTGCTTTTAGTGATAGCAAATGTAATTGGGTGGATTGGCTGCTTGAAATACTATGTTGGAACAGTCGCAATATTACGTTATATCCAAATAAAAAACTACACGCTTCCATCACAACAAGAGATAAAAGAGTGTAGTAAACATGCTATTGAACGGATTTTTAAAATCAACCAGTAATTTGTGTTTTTATCAAATTTGAAATAACATCTGATGCAATAGAAGTAAAGGAAGAAAGAGAAGTACTGCCAATATTGCCAGCAATTTTTTTAATAGTTTTCCAATTTTGATGTTCTCTAATATCACAGAGAAAATTATGACCAGATATAGTCAAATCTTGGATGATAATAGAGTTCGCATCGGATGCTTGAAGCGGAATGATTAAATCTGCTCTGATGCAATAGTTGACATGATAAATAAGAGTATCGTTATCGTACTTTTCAAGAAGGTCTTGCTGGTAGTCGGGTAAACTTTCCTCAATACCTAAAAATTCAGCAATTTCAGAAGAATTTGAATCAACAAAGCGACAAGATTTTCGTAAGCCAGTATGCTCTTCAACACATAGCAAAATATCTCGAACACAGTCCATATTTAATCTCATGGAATCACTCTTTTCTTATAATACTTAGCTGCTGCAACAGCCTGTCCTTTCAGGATAGGAGAAGAAAGAGGAAAAGTCAAGGGGAGAATGGGCAGAGATTTGCATGAGCTTTTGGAGGTTAACAGCAATTATACGACATGGTTCAAACGTATGTGTGATTATGGATTCACAGAAAATATTGACTATGCAACTTGCTTTCCAAATTTGGAAAGCGAAAACCAACATGGTGGTCAGAATAAGATTGATCACCAGCTGACTATTGACATGGCGAAAGAAATCTGTATGCTCCAACGCACAGAAAAAGGAAAACAAGCCAGACAATATTTTATTCAGTTGGAAAAGGACTGGAATAGTCCAGAAAAAGTTATGGCAAGAGCATTGCAGATTGCCCGTAAAGAATTAGATAGTCTTCGCTTGATCAATCGGGTTCAGCAACAGCAGATTGCAGAGTTGAGTCCAAAGGCGACATATTATGATTTAGTACTGCAGTGTCCTGATTTGATTTCTGTAACGGAAATTGCGAAAGATTATGGTAAGAGTGCAAAGTGGTTAAACAAGATTTTAGATGAAAACAAGGTTCAATTTAAGCAAGGTGGCGTTTGGTTTCTGTATCAGAAATACGCTGAAAAAGGATACACGAGCACAAAGAAAGAACCTTTCATCGATAAAAAAGGTATCCAGCACACCAAACCCCATACATATTGGACCCAAAAGGGCAGACTGTTTCTCTATGAATTTCTAAAAGGATTTGGGTATCTCCCCATTGTGGAACAGCAGGAGGAAGAAGATGAACTTGAAAAGGACGCAGGCTAAGGGAGGTGAAATCATGAAAAATCGTAAAAAAATGAGTGCAATCGAAAAAACAAAAGCACTCATTAGCAGAAATTTATCAGGGGAAAAAGAAATTGTTATTCATTATCAAAAAGTTCATCACCCAACTCAAAAATAGGAACAAGTCTATTTATATCGAAAAGATAGCGAGCACAATCGGATTTTAATTCACTGTCAGCATCAAGTTCGCCGTTGTTGATCAACTGAACGATTTGAAGGCTGGCGGATATTACTCTGATCTCGTTAAGAGTGAACTTATTTTTCCCGGTTGTAAGCTTATGTGCAGCTCCTATACAGCATATCTGGTTAAGATTGGCTTGTTCTTCTGTATCTTCTAATTCCATTGTAGGAAGAACACCGAGGGCAAACAGGATAACTTTGATGTCGGTTGCAGTAAGTTTGTAATTGGGGTTCATATGCATTTCTCCTTAAAAATATAGATGTGAGTAATCTAAGCATAGAAGTTAGGAAGTAATTTGTCAAGAAAAAGGAGATAGCACGTGAAAAGTTTCGAATTATTGAAGTTGAAAAGAGCGTGGGCTGAGGGAGGAGAGACCGAGAGTTACAGAAAGGAGTAAAGAAGGTGAAATTATGAAGACTGTTACGGTTAAAGAAATGATGACTATGCCAAAAGAAACAATAGTTTCTATTTACAAGGATCTTAATCAGTGGAAATGGTCAGATTTATTGGGCGATGCACCCGAAGGGTGGGATGAAATGCCAAAGTATAAGAAGCCGCATATGAGCGAAGATGTTATAACGAAAGCGGATATCATTCGCCCATATGCATCAGCTATTAAGCAGAAATACCAAGAGATAAGATTTCTGATTGATTAAGGTCTGAGATTTATTTTTGTTTTTAGAACTTCAAGGGCGAGAGAGGATGCCAATTCGGCAACAACTTTAAGAGAAGCAAAACAACCCTTGCCAAAAAGAGTTGAAATCCGTTTCCAAACATCAGGCTCTTGTATAGAAGCGAGGAATTCGTGACCTTGGAATGTCAAATCTCCGATATAGTTAATTCGAGGCACTTCGTAAGGGAAAAAATCGGGAAGATCAACGAAATAGACATTCAAAAAATCTCCTTCGTGCAGCCTGCGACAACAATACAAAATTTCTGTGCGATTGTACCCAGGAAGCAGCTTGCAAAATTCATCAGGGGGAAGATACATAGGCTCAGCATAATCGTTGATCGTAGAGAGTATATCCCTCACACAATTTAGGTCAAGTTTCAAATAATAGCCCACCTTTCTGAAATAATCGGCTGCGGCAACAGCCTGTCATTTCAGGATAAGGGAGGAAAAACAAATTGTCAATGTGTTCAGATCGGCTGAATGCTCCCAAATCATAGGACAAACCGTCAACCACATACACTGCAACAGGAGGTGTTACATATGTCGAAACCAAAAAAGGAATACCGTGTGACCGTATCTTATTGTGAGAAAACCCCAGAGGAAGCAGAACGCCTCCGGCGGCAGATCACCAATGTACTGTATGACAAAAAAATGCTGAGTCTCCAGCGACAGAAAGAAAAAGAAGCCATGGCGGCACAGAAGGCATGACAGGACTTCGGTCCTGCCAGTGGACAAGCGTAGAAAGGAACCAAACATGTTCAAACCGGGATATCGGTATGTAGTTTGCGGCAAATGCGGCAGGATCTGGAACATTGCCAAAAAGAAGGACACCAGATACGGCTATCTTTGCCCCAGGTGCAGCAAAAGAAAGGAGGAACCCCATGGACAAGCTGTTTGTGATTTATCTGGTGGTGTTGTTTTTTCTGGTGGTGATCATCGGGCTGATGCGGGAAGAAATCAAGCAACTTCAGCAGGACAAGCGGGACTGGAAGGCGCGGTATTGGGCGCTGGCGGAAGTGTTTTCGAGGAAGACAGAAAGGAAATAGGGAACGAGGGAAACAGACATGCGATTTACAGATATTGCCAGAGTAGCAAAACAAGACAAGACAGCAGTGATTGTAACGGACTATAACCGGCAGCAGTGGTGTCAGACCAAACATGCGATTTACCGGCTGGAAGGATTGCCGGAGATGACCAGCGACGATTTTCTAAACCTGATTGGCGTGCTGGAAGACAAGAAAGAAGATTGGGAGAGAGGAGAACTTTTGGATGATGCCGGATGGACCAAACAGGACAGACCGGGAGAAATGGAACTGACGGCAGACCCGGCAGGGCTTTCTGTCTGTTACAACGGAAAGTGCCTGACGCCGTTTTATGTGCCAGGTGGCGTCGTATGGATGGATGAGGAACTATTGGCGCCCATTCGCAGGCAGAAAGCGGATTACATCCGGTTTTTCCTGCGGAACGAAAGAAACGGACGATGTATTGCGGTGAAAGACGGGTTGATTTTGATTGCGGTCATTGCCGCATACAGGATGGAAGACGTCTTTTTCGGAAAAATCAATACATTATGGCAGCAGTGCAGTATGCAAAGAATGCAGGGAGAGGTGCGTATCGATGAAAGCGGTGACGATGATATTTGTAACAGAGAAGGGACAGAAAGTAGTGAAACAATGCCCTAAGATGCTGGACATGGCAGCGAAGATGGAAGCCGTGGGCGGGGTTGACATCGTATCTATGCATCCAATTAGCGATAGAGTATATCTGGCGTATGATGCGCAGAAGAATCCGGACGGACCGATGCATGACGGTTGGGAAGGAGAGAGAAAACGGATATTTGGGAAAGGACTATTGTTCCGGATGGTGGGGATGATGATCAAGGACCTGACCCAGGAAGACATTGCGCAGATGAATGGAAAAGTGGAAATCATTGGAACACAAATGGAGCTGGAGGGATGCTAGATGGAACAGATACAAGGGCTGTTATGCCCCAGATGCGGGAAAATGCAGCGGGTCAGTATTCCAAACCGCCTGGAAGCGTTCCAGGAGATGGTGGGCGGACGCATAGAAACCGTGACGATTGCAGAGAGCCTGGTACTGGTCTGCAACGAGGAGGGGCTGCTGCTGGGGATGGAACCCAATATACATATCCAGTCTGTTTGCGGCGACCTTCTGATTGTGGGCGCGGACGGAGACGAATTTGTGGATTTAACAGAGGAACAAATGAATGCACTGGAAAGGTTATTTGGATAAAAAAGAAAGGCGTTCTCAAGAGTCGAGAACGCCTTTCTAACAGATGAAAAAAATTCGAGATACAATCTTATGATACCAAAAAAAGGTTGATTTTGCAAGGGACGGGGGTCCCTTTTACCCCTTGATAATATGATTAACATTAGGGGCATACCCCTATAAACAGATAGGAATAGAGAGATACATAAATACGAGGTGAAAGGATGCCGAGATACTTAAAAAGGATTTGGGCGGGGGATGTATACGAAGAAAAGATATATTTCTCACCCAGAGAAAGAGGAATCAGCTGCGAGCGGGCAGCAAAGGAAAATCTGTCTACAGAAAAAATGGCAGAGTACAACTGTATGGCAGCAAAGAGAAGATGTGCCAGGATGGTGAATGCCAATTTCAAAGAAGGAGATTTATTTCTGACACTGACCTTCCGGGAGAGAGTAGATATCAAAACGGCGCTGCGGCTCTTTCGTAATTTTATTGAACGTCTAAAGCGGCTGCGGAAACGGAAAGGCTATGCGGAACTAAAATATCTCTATGTCGTGGAGCGGAAAAACAAGAGAGAGCATGTCCATCTGCTCATCAATAAAATGGATTTGACCATGAAGGAATTGAAAGAGGTTTGGGGGCTGGGTCGTGTGATGGTTTCCATCCTGGAGCCGGGCGGAGATTATACGGGGCTTGCCTTTTACATCACAAAAGAAAATTACAAAGAATATGGAAAAAGGTGGAGCGGCAGCCGGAATTTGGTGAAGCCGAAAGTAAAGGTCACGCTGATTTCCAAGGAAAAGGAAACAAAGCGGACAAAAGTACCCAAAAACTATAAAGTCATCGAAGATATTTCGTATTTTTCGGAGATCACCGGAAAGACAAGATATGTAAGAGCAGTGAGAATCGGAGGTGAAGACTATGGCAACGGAAAAGAAGGGGAGCCACACATGGAGCATCCTGACGGGGAAGGATAAGCGTTGTTTTGTGACCGGCAGGACAAGCTGTTTGCAGAAACACCATATTTTCCATGGACATGGGAAACGGGAGATTTCAGACAGGAATGGTTTTTGGTGCTATCTGGTACCAGAGAAGCATCTGGCAGGGCTGGGCGGTCTGCATGCGAATCCGGAGAATGGTTTGGATCGGGCGCTGAAGTGCATCTGCCAGCGGGAATACGAGAAAACACACAGCCGGGAAGCATTCATGGAACTGATCGGGAAAAATTACATCATGCTGGATCTGGAAGAAGCGGTGCAGAGAATGGCGGAAATGGAAAGTATGGTGGAGCGGAAAGGCATGGAGAACTACAAAGCATATGCCATGGAGAAGTATGCAAAGATGCCAGTAAATGACTGCTGGTTATGCGAATACGAAAGTCAGTTTGTGGAAGAAATGGATTTGTGCATCCACGGAGAGGAGGAAGGGTTTTGGCTGCTGTGAAAGGGATATTTTGTAGAATCATCGTCAGGGTGGTTTGTTGGTGGAATAAGGGAAGAATGCCGTTTTGAGGTGAGGTAGTTGAAATATATAGAAAGATGCTGATAGGAAAAGAGGGAATTATGGAACATATCTTGTCACTAAGTTATGGAAAAGATAGCCTAGCATGTTTGGGTGCCATCGAAGAATTAGGGTGGCAACTGGATAGGATTGTTCATATAGAAGTATGGGCAACAGATATGATTCCAGCAGATTTACCTCAGATGGTGGAATTCAAAAAAAAGGCAGATCAGGTGATAAAAGAACGCTATGGAATTGAAGTGGAACATATCCGCAGCAAATACACATACAACGACTGCTTTTATATGGTTTGCGGAGAAAACAGAAGGGAAGCAAAAAGTAAATATGCTGGAAAAATTTATGGGTTTCCATTTAGGCAGGGACCATGGTGTAATTCAAGGTTGAAACAACATGTACTTGAAAAACTTTCAAAAGGAACTGTTCAGTACATAGGGATAGCTTGCGATGAACCAGAGAGATTTCATAATTTAACGGAAACAAAAAAATCACCTTTGGTGGCTGTTGGATGGACAGAGGATATGTGTCGTCGGTGGTACGAAGAAAATGGACTTCTTAGTCCTATTTATCAAAATTATACAAGAGGAGGTTGCTGGTTCTGCCATAACCAAAGTATTGGACAGCTTCGGATTTTACGAAAAACACACCCGGAATTATGGAATTTGATGTTGAAATGGGACAATGACAGCCCAGTAACTTTTCATGCAGACGGAAAAACAGTGCATGACTTTGAAAAGAGGTTTCATGCAGAGGATTTGGGATTGATTCCAGCAGATCAGACATTTCGATGGGAAATGGTGATTGGTGAGCTTAGAAAAAATCAGATGAACTTATTTGATTTGTAGTTGATGGGATGGATTAAATGACATTTTCGTGAGGTCAGGAAAATAGAAAGAGGCAAACATGAAAGCGTGGGTTGCGAGAGAAAAAGACGAGTTTCGTTCAACGGTTGTTTTTGCAGAAACCGCTGGAAAAGCAAAATCTATTGCATTTGGTACAGAATGTCTTGAAGATGTTCCTTTTTGCAGAATTCAAGTTCGGAGAGTTCCGGAAATGGACAAGTACTACGAAGATGGGAAAACCGAAATGGAATGGAACAATCCACAAGACAGGATTGTACTTGTAAAAGAATGTGGATTCTATTGTGAGTATATTGAAATGAGCGAATGCGAAAATTGTCAGGCAAAGGAATTTTGCAGTGAATGGGAAGAAATGGAGGAATAAGTGTGGATACATATAAAAAATTGGCTGTATTCCTGAGTGCGCAGAAAGAAGCGGAAAAGCAGGGAAAGAATGAATTTACTTGCCCCCTTTGCGGCGGACGTGCGAAGTGGGTTAGATATTCTCTCAACGACCATCTGCACGCAGGGTGTGAAAAATGTGAATTTTACATAATGGAGTAGGAGGAATAACCATGCAAAAGCCATGATACACAGATGCCATTGCTTATTTTGAAAAGCTGGAAAAGAAACATGACTACCAGGCAAACAAGGCAAAGTGGCAGGGGCGCAGTGAGCAGGAGATCGAAAACATCCAGCGGAAAAAGGAATATGCAAGGATGGCAGCGGAAGCGTTGCGGGAAGTTGGAGGAATTGTATGAATGAGAAAAAGTTTATCACAAAAGAACAGGCAGTATACATCCTGCCAGATGGGAATTTGATACATACATTTTATCAGTTGGGCAGTAGTTTGGTCGGAGCGGATTGGAGCAGAGAAGAAATTATAGAAAAAATACAGAAGTCGGACATCTTAGAATTAACAGGAGAGATAGCAAAAGGAATGGGACATGGGCTTGTGGCATACGACAAAGATACAGAAAGACAAAGTCAAATTCTTTTTATTGAAACAAATGCAGAACGGTTGGAAGAAGTGGAAAATGGGAGAAATAAGGAAATGAATTGTAAAAAGTGTATCCACGATCCAATATGCCAATTATGGAGAGACCAAGAAAAGCAGGACGCATCCTGCTATGTGGAGGAAGCATGCTTCATGGGTGTGAAAGAGGTACTGAACTGGGCAAAGGTCAGCCTTGAGAACAGAAAAAAAGAACTTTTGAAGGAAAAAGAGGAACTGAAAAGAGAGAAAAAGAAGCTGCGAAAGGAAGAACATCCATGGGGAACCCGATGAACGAAAAAAAACACTTGAAACAGCTGGTCTGCCCATGTAAGGACTGCCAGAAGCGGCATGAAAAATGCCATGGCAGCTGTGACCAGTATAAAAACTGGGATGCAGAACAGAAAAAGCTGAAAGCGGAAATGTGGAAGGAAAGAAAATCAGAACATGAAGCGGACGAGCGGAAAAAGGCAGCAGTGCGAAATTATATAAGGAGGAAGAAGCAGAGATGAATAAAGTGGTATTGATGGGCAGGCTGACAAAGAATCCAGAGATCCGATACGCCGAGGGAGAAAATCCGGTTGCAGTGGGGCGGTATACGCTGGCTGTCAACCGAAGATGGAAGAAGGAAGGCGAAGCGGAAGCGGATTTTATCCCGTGTATTGTGTTTGGGAAGTCTGCTACCTTTGCGGAGAAATATTTTTCCAAAGGACAGATGATTGGAATCGTTGGGAGGATGCAGGTACGAAATTGGACGGATAAGGATGGAAACAAAAGAAGAAACATTGAAGTGGTGGTGGAGGAACAGCATTTTGCGGGAAGCAAGAATGAGAACCAGGAGCCACGGAGAGAACCGGCAGAAGATGGGTTTTATCCGGTGAGTGATATTGAAGATGATGATCTGCCGTTTTGAATATGGAGGAAGTTTGGATGAAATTTCTTGATTTTTTTGCCGGGATCGGGGGATTCCGTCGGGGAATGGAGCTGGCTGGGCATGAATGTGTTGGTTTTTGCGAACAAGACAAATTTGCTTACGGCAGTTATGTTTCTATGCACCTTCTGACGGAGGAACAGCGGGAAAGGATTATGACCATGCCAAAGAACAAAAGGATAAAAGAAATCGGAAAGGAGGAATACAGAAATGGAGAATGGTATGCAAGGAACATCAGAGAGATTCGAGCAGATCACGTTCCCAGGGCTGAGTGCTGGTGTTTCGGATTCCCTTGTCAGGACATCAGCGTTGCCGGAAAACAGCTGGGATTCCGCGGAGAAAGAAGCAGTCTGTTTTTCTCAGTTATGCGAATTATACAAGACACAAAAGAAGAAGATAGACCCACATATTTATTTATTGAGAACGTTAAAAACCTTCTTAGTGTTAATGGAGGAACGGACTTCCTTAAACTTCTCATTGCGCTGGACGAAGCTGGGTATGATGCAGAATGGCAGGTTCTCAATTCCTCTGATTTCGGAGTGCCGCAAAACAGGGAAAGGGTGTTCATTGTGGGACATCATAGAGGAAAATGCAGACATGAAGTATTTCCTGTCTATGGAACAGATGGAAAAAATCATGTGGAACAGGTAGGAAATTATCTGAAAACAGCAACAAGAGACAATCCCAACCAAGGGAGGATATATGAACTGACAGGGTTATCTCCATGTCTGAACAAAATGGAAGGAGGAGGGAGAGAACCGAGTGTTGTATTACCGTGTTTTGTGGATATGAGTTATGGAAGCGGAGGAAAGGAAACAGATAATGCGTTTTGTTTGCAATCAAGGTATGATAAAGGAATTTGTGGAAGGAAAAGAGAAACAGTTGGGGTATGTATACCAGTGTTAACGCCGGATCGAGCAGAAAAAAGGCAGGATGGCAGAAGATTCAAGGAAAATGGAGAGCCTATGTTTACCTTGACTGGACAAGACAGACATGGAATAGCAATAGAAATGGACGATGACTTTTGCGTTAATGCGATATGGTCAGATAAGTATGGATGTTATATAGCTATAAGAAAATTAACACCAAAAGAATGTTTTCGTCTACAAGGATGGGAAGATATTTATTTCGAGCGGGCGGAAATGGTGAACAGTGACAGTCAGTTATACAAGCAGGCTGGAAATGGTGTGACTGTGAATGTCATTGAAGCGATTGCAAAGAAAATGGAGATGGAACAAAATGGATAAAATCTTAGAAAAAATGGAAGCTGCAGCGGAAGCGGAATACGAGAAAATCTTAGCAAAGTGGGGTGTATTCCACAGCGCCCATGAAGGATACGCCGTTTTGCTGGAAGAAGTGGAAGAAGCACAGGAAGAAATGGAAAGTCTACGAGAGGACATGAAAGCGCTATGGGGCAAGATCAGAGAAGATGCGGAGGACGAAGCGGCAGGGATCGCGGAAGAAATCTATAACGACGCCATGAAATGTGCTGCGGAGCTGATGCAGGTGGGAGCCGTATGTTTGCGGTTCATCAACAGCAATGGAAAGGAATGGGGAAGATGAAGAAGAAAAAAACGAGGATGTGTACGCTGTTCAACTGCGACCGCAGGCATGGAAATGTATGCTGTGCGGACTGTGGGTTTCGACCAAAATGCAAAAACAGCTGCCAGAATGAGCCGGAAAAATGCGGGTGTGTGAAAGAGGACGAAAACCATGAAGAAAAATGAGGATGAGGTGCTGAAGATGGAGGTGGGCAAGAAATGAAACAGATCAACTCATTAGAAGAATTGATTGTTGATAATTTCGTAGGCGGAGGTGGGTACCGGGAGACGAACTGTAAAAAAACGTGCCTCAACCATCTGAGCCGCTGTGGACAAGTACTTACTGCCGCCAAAACATCGTCCCAAAAGAAGGTGAAGGTCGGTGCGTGAAATGGTAGGGCAAATCAGCTTGGATGAGCTCTTAGCCAGAACTACAACGAGACCTGAACAGCCGAAAGGGGTGTGGGACTTGCCTGGATTTGAGGAGGCGCGTGAGCGCCTGCGAAATAAAGGGTTTCCGTATGGTTGGATAGATAAGGTGGTAACACCGGATGAGCCTGGTGCAGTGTTCGTGAAGAAGGGGGTTCCGTTTGCGCGCAGCGATTGCCCAGACTATGAAGGAATCTGGTTAAGCGGAGGATTTAGTTCTGTGCAGTGCAAAGCACACGACGGTCTACTGCCAGGAATGATGTGGGACAAAACTTGTGGGAAAAACAAGGAACAATGTCCGTTCCGAAAACAACAGGAAAAATAACAGGAGAAAATCAATATGGAAATCAAACTGAACGCACTGCGTCGTTCCATCGCCGTTTGCAGAAGTGCTTGTCAGGGCAAATCTTCCAGAAACGTGCGGAGAGAAAATTGGAAGTATGGGAATGTTGAAAAAAATTATGGTTGGATAAGGAGAACAGTATGAATTTTCTGACATTTTTTGAAGCTGTATTTTATGTGTTGGATAAACTGACCTTTATGTTTCTGGCTTTTGTGATGATATACTTTTCACTTAAATTCGGAACAGAGTCTCGTTTGCAAACCGCAGTAGCTACTTTACTGGTTGTCACTTTATCAATATTCTTTGTTTTTACACCATTTATCCAGCTTGTATATTATTTTGTAACGAGTGAACCACTGTGAGGGAAATAATAGGAGGATGCAGTATGTAAGTTCCTATGAGGTGTAGAGCATTTTCGTGAGGTGAGGAAAAATGAAGAATTTATCAGAGATTAAGGACGATGAACTGATTATTGTTAAATACAAAGAAGGAATGACTGAAGTCATTGAATCCGGGGAAATCGCAAGCTGTATTGCATATAACGAGGGATACAATCTTGAATTTTTTACAGCTGTAAAAGATACCGTACAGATCGATGAAAGAGAATTGATAACAAATTTGACGGAAATGCTTGGTGATGACCAGTATGAAGATTGGGCAGAGGATATGTTTTATGAACTGATCGAAGAAAAAGAAACAAAGGCGTTTGTGGAAGCGTTCAACAAAGCAGCGGATGAGAGAGCGACTTATCGTATGGGAGAAGCGATTGATCTGGAAAATTAGGAGAGGATGCTATGAGAAGAATTTTGTTTAAGGCAAAACGGATAGATATTGGCGAATGGGCGGAAGGATTCCCGTTTCCTAGTATTCCAGGAGAAGAATTGAACCGAATGACTGTTTTTGAACAGTATCAAGGTGGAACTGTTGTAAATACTTATAACATATACCCATCAACACTTTGCCAATACATTGGTCTGAAGGACAGGAAAGGGGTTAAGATTTTCGAGGGGGATATTATTAAACACTATACTGATTGCCAAATAAATGAGTATTCATAGATACCGGAAAAATATTCTGGCATAATCCAACACAACGATATTTGAGAACATCGTCAATATTTCAAAGTGATTGTAGAGAATTATCTGCTAGCTGTGAATATGAAGTCATTGGAAATATTTACGATAAGGAGGAATAGCCATGATGTTAAATGCAAATTCGATTTTTTGTGTGTATATGACACCTTGTAATTATTGTTCGAAGTTTGATAAACCCTGTGATAAGATATGCAACGATAAGAGGAAGCCTAAGAAAGCAGAAGCCGTTGCAAGTAGTGAAGCATCTGAAAAAATGCTTAATCCAGCCGGAGAATATGCTGTTACGTTTGCCAAGAACCATGGAATGAGTATTGCTGCGGCTATGGAACATCCTATGGTAAAAGCAAGGTTTCATTTTTTCAACGAGACAGGAAAGTAAAGGAGGAGTGAAGCAAATGGATGAATTAAGCCGCAATGGCAGCGGACACTATGACCCGACCTCGTCGACGGTTTTACATGCCATACATAAACGGGAACAGGAAGCCGACGAGAACGCCAACCGCATCATCAGGTTAATCAAGTATTTATTGCGAATCTGCGATTTCGAATTGATCGAGAGAATCCAGATTCGCCATAAACCTACGGGGAGGGAATACCGATGAACAACGAAGAAAAGAAGCAATACCTGCGCCGATACCAGGAGGCAAAGAAAAGGGCGAAGAGGATACAGGAAGAAATCGAGGAGCTGCGTTCCAGCAAGACCAGCCCGGTGGGATTGGGGGATGGGATGCCGCACGGCAGCGGCACATCTGATCTGTCTGGGTACGCCGTACGTCTGGATGAGCTGCTGCGGGAGCTTGCGGTAGAACGGGAAATGCAGATGATTGTTTTCAGAGAAATCCGTCAGCAGATCGGCACGGTTCCAGATGCAACCGAACAGGAAATCCTGTCCAGACGGTATCTGCTGGGACAGAGCTGGGAGAAGATCGCGGTGGAGATGAAGTACAGTTGTCGTCAAGTTTTAAGATTACATGGTTTTGCTTTGCGGCATTTTATGTGCTAGCAATAAAGATGTCATAGAATGTCACATGGATTTATGCTAATATGGTATCATGGAACCCAGAGGGAACCACAAAGGACCAGCAATGGTCCTTTTTCTCTTTTCGTGGGAGGTGATTTCAATGGGAAACACGTTCACCGTTGGGATAAAAAATTACAAAAGCCTGCAAAAAAAACTCCAAAAGTGGAAGCAGGCGCCAGAAATAGTATCAAAGAAAATGGTTAGCAACTTTAAGAGCAGTGCACCAGGCTGGATCGCAAAAGAAGTGTGTAAAGTTTATAATATCAAACAAAGCGAAGTGAAGCCATCGAAAAACAATTTCGGTGGAAAGAAAATTGGAAATATCCGTGTAAGTGGAAAAACAATAGCTGAAGCAGAGATTGTATATCAAGGACGGCTTCTGACGTTGACACACTTCGATCTGTCACCCACTGCACCGCCGCATGTCAGAAAAGCATATACCATCAAAGCAAAAATTAAAAAAGGCAAGAAAAAGACTATTGGCAAAGTTAAGAAGCTGACGCCGGAGCAACAAAAAAATGTTGGAAAGAACTTTAAGCGGCAGGGTAAAAGGAACAGCCCAAAATCTCCGCCTATGCTTCTGCATACTGGAAACAGGAAAGAAGGAGGTATAAACTATATCCCATTCCAACGTATCAGCCAGCAGCGTTCTGACTTAAAAGCGGTCAAGACGCTATCATTGCCACAGATGGTGAGTAACCCAGTTGTGAAAGAAAATATAGATAAAGTCCTCACCGAAAAGTTGGGAGGGAAACTGGAAGAACAAATGAAGAAGTACATGAAATAATGGTATCAAAAAAAGATGATGTCAGGCATGTGGTCTCAGCACTCCCAAAGGTACTGTGAATCCCCCTTTACCTACTGTGGTGCTGGCGAGCCCGAAATTTTGCTAGTTTTTGAAAATTTTTTTTGACCTATTTCGTTTCCAAAGAGGTGAAAAAATGGAAGAAACCAAAAAAAATTTACAATCGACCCGGACCATTGCTTCCCTTTTTGGTGTCTCAACCAGAAGAGTACAGCAACTCAAGACAGAAGGCATCCTCCAAGGGGAAGGGCGTCCTACCAAGTATGATTTGTTTCCGACGGTAAAAAGCTACATCCAATACCTTTCCGACAAAGCCAATGGCAGAGAAAAGAAGACGACAGATCAGGAAAACGAAAGCCTGAAAATGGAAGCAGAGGCACGGTTCAAACAGGCAAAAGCGGAAATAGAAGAGTTGAAGCTGAAGGAATTAAAAGGCGAGCTGCACCGGGCGCAGGATGTGGAGGATATCATGACCGACCACGTTTTAATGATTCGTGCCTTGCTGTTGGGAATGCCGAACAAGCTTGCTGTGGATATGGCGCATATCGACAATGCGGCAGAAGCGGCGGAAAGGATTAAGCAAGAAATCTATTTTATACTGACGGAATTGTCACAGTATGAATACGACCCGGAAGCGTTCAAAGAAAGGGTAAGGGCACGGACAAAATGGCAGAACGGAGAGAATACAGAGGATGAGTAAGCGGAAACGCCCTGTTGATAAGACATTCAAAAGGGCGTTTTCCCATTATAAACCGCCGGAAGATTTGAGTGTCAGCGAATGGGCGGAACAATACCGCGTACTTTCCAGAGAAAGCAGTGCAGAAGCCGGACGCTGGCGGAATAGCCGGACACCTTACCTTGTAGAAATTATGGATGCTTTTACTGACTACCGTGTAAAAAAGATATCTGTTGCATCTTCTTCGCAGGTGGGCAAGTCGGAACTGGAATTGAATTTGATTGGTTACATCATTGACCAGGACCCGAGCAGCATTCTGCATATCCAGCCAACCATTGACGATGCAAAGAAGTTTAGCCGTTTGCGTATCGCGCCGATGCTGCGGGATTGCAAAAAGATAGGCGGCAAGGTTGCAGACGTGAAAGGGCGGGACAGCAGCAATACAACGTTGCAAAAGAGTTTTGCAGGCGGAATGCTGACGATGGTTGGTTCAAATAGCCCGTCTGCGTTAGCATCCACGCCCGTAAAGTATGTTTTAGGTGACGAGCGCGACAGGTGGGCGTTGTCAGCCGGAACAGAGGGTGACCCGTGGAAACTGGCAGAAGCCCGCACCACAACATTTTTTAATGCCAAAATGGTAGACGTATCTACACCGACCATCAAAGGCGCGTCAGCTATTGAAAAGTCATTCAATGAGGGCACGCAGGAAACATGGCAGCACGAATGTCCATGCTGTGGAGAATATCACGAGATAGATTTTAACGATATCAAATATGATTTTGAAACCATAAAAAAAGGCAGAGAAAAAGACTATATTATCACTGATATTCATTGGGTATGCCCAGATTGCGGATATATGGCGCCGGAGGAAGAAATGCGGAAACAGCCTGCGAAGTGGGCGGCAGCATACCCCGAAGCCATCCAAAACGGGCACCGGTCTTTCTGGCTGAAAGGCTTTGCGTCCCCGTGGCAGCCATGGGAAAAGATGATACTTGCATTCTTACGAGCAAGAAACGACCCACAACGGTTGAAAGTTGTATTTAATACAATGTTTGGCTGGCTGTGGGAAGACAGGGGAGATATTGAGGACGAGGACGCGTTTCTTGCGCGGCGCGAGGAATACGGCACGCGGGAAGACGGCAGCCCTATTGAACTGCCGGAAGGCGTTCTTGTGCTGACCTGTGGCGTGGATACGCAGGACGACCGGCTGGAATATGAGGTTGTCGGGCATGGACACTACGGCGAAACGTGGGGTATCAAGAAGGGCATCATCATGGGTGACCCGCACTATACGGAAGTATGGAAGCGATTGGACGATGTGATAGACCACGAATACAAGTTTGAAAACCCGGAAAAATCCTTAAAAATATCCATGACGTTCGTGGATAGCGGCGGGCATAAGACGCAGGATGTTTATCGGGAGTGCAAAAAACGCATTCATAAGCGCGTCTTTGCAATCAAAGGACAGGGCGGCGACGGCGTACCATACACAAAACCGCCGTCAAAGGTCAAAATTGTTGTAAACGGCAGAATTATCGGACATACATGGCTGTATGTGTTAGGTGTAGACAGTGGAAAGGCGGATATCATGAGCAATCTGAAAGTACAAGAGCCGGGCGCGAAATATTGTCATTTCCCACGCGAAAATGACAAAGGTTACGACATGAAATTTTTCCAAGGTCTGTTGTCTGAAAAGTTAGAAATGCGAACAGAAAAGGGGCGCACGCGCTGGGTTTGGGTGAAATTGTTAGGGCATGAACGCAATGAAGCATTGGACTGCCGGAACTATGCGCTTGCAGCGTTCCGTGTGTTAGACCCTGACCTTGATGCAGTAGAAAGAAGATTAAAAGGATTGCAGAAAGACCAGGAGCAAAAACCAACGGCGAAACCGAAGAAAAGCCGTGTAAAGAAAAATAGCCTGATAGACGGCGGCGGATGGTAAGAGAGGGGGCATACAGATGGCGAGTATTGAGATGTTAAAAAAGCGTTTGGAAGTCAAGCAAACGCAGCTAGACGAAGCGTATAACGCCTATACGGCATTGCTGAAAGGCGGCGTAAAATCCTATGCAATCGGCAGCCGAAACCTGACAAGGTTTGATTTGCCTGCATTGGAAGATACGATTGCAAAACTGGAAAATGAGGTTGAAATCATAGAGGGACAAATTGCCGGGAAAAAGCCGCGTAAGGCGTTCGGCGTTGTGCCGAGAGACATTTAATATCGGTTATACCCTGCCTGCCATGCAGGTGGGATAACATATAAAAGCATTGCCGGGGGATTTACTCCTTTGCCCCTTGCGGTGCTTTTTCTATGCAGTTTTAGAGGGGAGGGGAAAGCGAAAAATGAGCAGAAAAAGAGAGCAGGCAACCGTTCAACCGAAAACGCGCTTGCGGGTAGGAGCAGCGCAGAACAAAGGATATTCAGAGGGTGGCGCAAGCTACACCAAAAAATCAATGAAAGGCATGATACCAAACAGCGGTGCGCCGTTTGAGGATATAGACAACAACAACTATACCTTGCGGCAGCGTTCCAGAATGCTGTACATGGGTTCCGCGATTGCGGCGAGTGCGATTAAGACTAACCGGACAAATGTTGTCGGGAATGGATTGAAGCTGAAAAGCACCATCAACCGGCATATTTTGGGCATGTCACAGGAAGAAGCCGAAGAGTGGCAGAGACGCACAGAAGCAGAGTTTGAGTTGTGGGCAACAAGCAAGCGCGCCTGTGACGCTACGGGCGTGAACGATTTTTACGGCATCCAGCAACTAGCGTTAGTATCGTGGCTGTTGTCCGGTGATGTGTTCGTGGTTATGAAACATTATGACCCGACACCATTAATGCCCTACGGTCTGCGATTGCATTTGGTAGAAGCGGACAGGGTACGAACGCCAACCACGCTGTCTGGCGGTGTGTACACCCGTACAACGGGCAGAACTGCATCCGGCAATAAAATCTATGACGGTGTAGAGATAGATGCATCAGGTACGATTCTGGCGTATCACGTAGCCAATACACACCCGTTCCAATCTACGGCAGAGCCGACCGAGTTTGTGCGGATTGAAGCATACGGCAGGGAAAGCGGCTTGCCGAACATTCTTCATATCATGGAAAGCGAACGACCGGAACAATTCCGGGGAGTGCCGTATCTGGCACAGACGATTGAGCCGCTTTTGCAGATGCGGCGATACACTGAAGCGGAAATCATGAGCGCATTGGTACAGTCGTTTTTTACAGCCTTTATCACGTCAGAAGCGGCGCAAAATGAAATCCCCATGAATGAAGCGTTAGGGGAGGATGATATTGAGGTTTCGGACGATGCGAACGAGTATGAAATGGGCGCGGGTACAATCAATGTGTTAAAAGCCGGGGAAGATGTGCGCTTTGGAACGCCAACACACCCGAACAGCGGATTTGATGTGTTCATGCGTTCCTTGTCGGAACAGGTAGGCGCAGCCTTAGAAGTTCCGGCAGATTTGCTGTTGAAATCATTCACAAACAGTTATTCTGCCAGCCGTGCCGCCTTAATGGAAGCGTGGAAAGCGTTCAAAATGCGCCGGGAATGGCTGACGAATGATTTATGCAGACCTGTCTATGAAATCTGGTTGACAGAAGCCGTGGCGCGTGGGCGTATCTATGCGCCTGCGTTCTTTACTGACCCGTTGGTTAGACGGGCGTATTTGGGCAGTGAATGGATTGGCGCACCTGCAGGACAACTTGACCCGACAAAAGAAATCACAGCAGCCATTATGGCGATTGAAAACGGTCTGTCCACCCGTGAAGCGGAAACCATCAAGCTGAACGGCGGGCAGTTTACAGCAAATATAGACAGGCTGTTAAGCGAAAATGAGCGGTTGCGGCAGGCAAACGGAGAGCAGGCGCAAGGGGCGCAGGCGTTCCAGAACTATATACAGTCGATTGTACGAAATGCGGTAGTAAGGGAGGTTGAACTGCGTGGCATTGGAACAGATGATTGATACACCTGTCAAGGCGTATAACATCGCCGTGATTGACGACGACACGGCGGAAATCAATATGTATGGTGAAGTCGTTTCTCGTATCCCTGTCGATTGGTGGACGGGGGAGAAAATCCCCGGAAATTTCATTGCACTGGATGAATTTCTGGAAGATTTGAAAGAAATTGAGGACAAGGCAAATATTAACATTCACATCAATTCTGTCGGTGGAGATTTTTACGCCGGATTGGCGATTTATAACCGACTGAAAGTTCTGGCAGGCAATGTTACGACCATCAATGACGGTCTAGCGGCGTCTGCGGCATCTATCATTTTTCAAGCTGGGAACACGCGAAAAATGAATGCAGGCAGTAATTTGATGATGCATGGCGTTTCCGGTCTGTTGTTTGACTATTACAACGTGGAAGATTTGAAAGCCATTATCAAACAGTTTCAAGCGCATAACAACGCCGCAATCGGCGTATTTGCTGAAAGAAGCGGCAGAACGAAAGAGGAATGCAAGGGCTTGATGCAGGGGGAAACATGGCTGACTGGGCAGGATGCAGTGGATGCAGGGCTTGCGGATGAAGTCATTGACAGTACACCCGTAAGCATGAGTTTGTCTAATGACAAGCATTTTCTGATTTCCAACGGAATTGCCTTTTCAACAAACAGAATGCATAGCATTCCACAGGGCATTCCGGTAACGAATTGTGCTTTACCTGCGGGAAAACCACAGGATCATGCAAATAAAAAAACAGAAACAGGGGGGGAAAACAAAATGGAATTCAAAACGATGGAAGAATGGAAAGCGGCATTTCCTGAGTTTGTGGAGCAGATTGAAAACGCGGCAAAAGAAGCTGGCAGAGCAGAGGGCGCACAGGCGGAAAGGGAAAGACTGCAAGCAATTGAGGGGATTGAAAATGCCATTGCAGACAAAGAGGTGGTCAAAAATGCAAAATATGGCGAACAGCCCTTGAACGCTGAGCAGTTGGCATTGTTGGCAATGCAGCAGGAAGCGAAAATCAAGGCGGCTGTATTGCAGAGTATGGAAAAGGACGGCGAAGCGACAAAAGGCGTTGAAGCCGCGCCGAACAACGGTAATGAGGGGAATCCGGCGGATGAGTCCAACGATTCCGAAATGATCAACAACGCAGTTGAAATCTTCAAAACCATGATGGGAGGTAAAAAATAATGGCGAACAAGAAATTGTATGAAACAGTAGGGTCTACAGCCTACGACAATTTGATTGTAGATAACTTTCCGCCTGCAGATGTGTACAGCGTAACTGTAACATCTGGCGAGGGGAAATTGACCCGTGGTACAGTGCTGGCATTGAGCACAGGCACAGCGGGAACAGGTAAAATGAGAATTCTTGGCACAACAGCCGGAAGTAATGAAACACTGGATGCAAATTGCATTCTTGCCGAGGATGTGGACGCAACAAGAGCAGACGCAACCGCGCTGGCATACCGAACTGGACATTTCAACAGACAAGCGTTGATTGTCAAAACAGAATATACATTCAAGCTGGCAGACGAAGAAGCCCTGCGCAAAGGCGGCATTTTGCTGTCTGACGCGCTGTAATTTTGACAGGAGGGATAACACACTATGGCGATTGATATTTACAGCACACATACCCTGTTGATGGCGGTAGAGCAGCTGACGCCGCCCACAACATTCCTGCGGGATAGATATTTCCCGACCAACGAAGCAACCGACGTGTTTTCAACCGATGATGTATTGATTGAATACCGCGACGGCGACAGAAAGGTTGCGCCGTTTGTTGCACCGAGAAAAGGTGGTGTAACGATGCTGCGTCAAGGCTCTTATATGGAACGCTATACACCGCCCAGAATTGCGCCGCGTCGCGTGTTGACGCTGGACGACCTGAAAAAGCGCGGATTTGGTGAAGCGTTGTTTACACAAATGACACCGGAGCAGAGACAGTTGACAATGGTATTGAAAGACATTAGCGAATTGGATGCCATGATCACACGCCGGGAGGAAGTCATGGCGGCGGAAACCATGTTGAAAAACGGCTGTGTGATGAAACATATCGCAGACGACCATACCAAAGGCGACGACATGGAAATCCGGTTCTATTCCGAAAGTTCCAATCCGTCCACCTACACCCCGACCACGAAATGGAGCACAACCGGCGCGAAAATCATTGATGATATTCATGCAATGATTCAGATGTTAACGAAGAACGGACTGGCGGCAACAGATTTGATTGTTGCGCCTGACGTTGCAGCTATCATGCTGAATGACGAAACCATACTGAAATTGCTGGATATCCGCAATTACAACATCGGCATGGTTGAGCCTATTGCATTGCCGAACGGCGTTGCAAGAATTATGCGCCTGAACGTATACGGCAGAATAATTGATGTATTCTGCTATGATGAGCAGTACGAGAACGAGGACGGCGACTTGACACCGTTTATTCCTGCCGGAAATGTGGTTTTGACCGCGCCGAACGCTGGACGCACTCTGCGCGGTGCTGTTTCTCAAGTAGAACAGGCAGACGGCGAACTGCACACATACACAGGCGCAAGAGTGCCGAAGTATATTGCAGACGCGAACGGCAATACAAGAACAATCACGCTGACCGCTTGCCCTCTGCTTGTGCCTAACCAGAAAAACCCTTGGGTTTCTGCAAAAGTAACGGCGTAAGAGGTTTGTTTTTTCAAAAGGAGTGAAACGGAATGGAACAGGTTTTAGTAAAAATCACAAAAGGCGTTTACGGTTTCGATACCGGAACGACCGTAATCGGAAAATCAGCCAAAGACGACCCTTTTTTCTTGGACGAAGATAAGGCGCAGCGACTGTTTGATTTGGGCGTTGCAGAACCTGTCTGCGACGATGAATACCCGGATAGCTATGTTTATGCGGCGGAGGATGAAAACGACGTTGAGAACGGCGCAGCGGGCGCAGACGGGGGCGTTTCTGCTAAGGTGGAAGCCGTTGAGGATGTCGACCTGTCAGAAATGACGCTGGAGGAATTGAAAGCATTCGCAGAGCCTTATGGTGTCAAGTATAAGGTTGGCACGAAAAAGGCGGCTTTTGTCGAGCAGATTGCGGCAGCCTTGGAAGAATTGAAAGCGGCGGAGGATGAAAACGACGCACCGCCGTCTTTTGATGCAGAATAGGCGGGATGTCTATGAGCGGATTCAAGGACATGGTGGACGCGGACAGGCTTGGTGTGTTTCTGGATGTTGATTTTTTCGGCATCGAAGCGACTGTCGACGGAAAAAAGATTTTGATTGTCGTGGACAACGACGAATTAAAAGAGCGGCAGGGCGGACAGGATTTAGCCGTTGTGGAAAGTGCAACACTTTTCTATGCCCGTTCCGAAGATTTACCGAAGCGCAGGGCGGCAGGCGAAAATTTGAACGTTAACGGGCGGGAATGTCTGATTGACGATTGGCAGGAGGACATGGGCATTGCGACTATCGCACTGCGCGAAAACATTGTGATGTAAGGGCAGAACGGAGGGCGAAACAGTATGACGGTAGTAGGAATTATCGACGAAATCACGGCATGGGCAAGGGCTGAAATTTGTGAAAAAGTAAAGCTAAAAATGCCGCCGGAAGATGACGAGAACAACGGGGCGCACTATGAATATCAGACAGTAACGCCCGCGTGCTTTTCGTTGTTTGTGCCGTCAAAAGACAAATTGCCGCCCTCTGTGCTGTCACCTATCCCGTCGTTATGCGTGCGCGTGTTGGAGGGCGAGGACGATTTGACCGTGAATAACGGCAGGATCACGGTTGAGTTTGCATTTTCGACGTGGAGCACGGGGACGCACGGGCAGGATATTTTATATCCAGATGAAAACGACCATTCAACGATGAAACAGTGGACAGGTCAGGAGGCGGAAGCTTATTTCAAAGCGAATGCGAACGGATGGCGGGATGCGTGGAATTGGATAGACGTTGCGCTGCGGGCAATTGAGAGCACGTTGACGATCAACGGCATTGAAATAGACCGCAGTGCAGGTGTGAAGTTCTATCCGTTCAAAGAGCAAGAATCCATACCGGATTTTTATCCGTTCTGGTTTACTGGAATACAGTTCAAAGTTAACCGTCCGTTGATTCGCAATATACCGGAAATTCAGGATTTACTTTAAGTTTTAGAAAGATAGGAGTTGAGAACATGCCATATTTACATGGGACATATGGGGAATTTAACAAGTCTATTGGGCTTGTACCTGTAGCGACAGATACCATCCCCGTCTATGTTGGCGTTGCGCCGGTCAATCTGGTAAAGAACTATGCCGAGATTGGCAACGTAAATGCCCCGTTGCGTGTAACCAGCATGACGGGGGTGCAGAGTAACTTTGGTTATTCTGCGGACTGGTCAAAATTCTCTTTGTGTGAAGCGTTCGCGGCGCATTTCCAAAATAGCATTGAGAATGTCAGCCCGATTGTTGTTATCAACGTACTTGACCCGGTGACGCATAAGAAAACCGAAGCAACAACGAAAGAAGTGACGTTTGTCAACGGCAGAGCGGAAATCGCAAGCGATACCATTATTCTGGATACGCTGGCACTGGCAGACAAAGTAGAGGGAACAGACTATACAGTTGACTACGATTATACGCGGGGCGTTGTTATCCTGACCGATATTTCCGTTACACCGCTGACGAATGTAAACGCGACGTTCAGTGAAGTTGATGTTTCCAAAATCACAGAGACAAATATCATCGGCGGTGTGACGGCGGAGGGCGTATATACCGGATTGGGCTGTGTTGGGCTAGTTTATCCAGAATTGGGATTGATTCCGAATATCATTGCCGCGCCCGGTTACAGCGACAAAGTATCTGTATATAAAGCCATGTTGCAGGCTGGCACCAAAATCAACGGGCATTGGGATGCGGTTGTCAATGCAGACATCCCACTTACAAGCAATGACACAATTGCGAAAGCGGTCAAGTGGAAAAGCGATAACGATTATTCCTCTGAACGCGCGAAAGTGTTCTATCCCCAGTGGCAGTTGAAAGACGGTACGGTTTATCATTTGTCCACGCTGGCAACATGGCTGATGTGCCGCGTAGATGGCACGCATAACGGTATCCCAATGGAAACGCCGTCAAACAAACAGATTCCAGCGGGGCGGCAGTATTTTGGGGCGACAAGCACAAACAAAGGCTATGACCAGCAGACGGCGAACGAATTGAACGAAAACGGCATCACAACGGCTGTATATTGGGGCGGCATGAACGTCCTTTGGGGTCCGCATACGGCGGCATATCAATACGGACAGGTGTCCGACGGCAGGGCAATTTTTGATAACAGCATCCGCATGATGATGTATGTAACAAACGACTTCCAGCGCGAACATGCGTTGACCATTGACAGCCCAATGACAAAGGCATTGGCTGATACGATTACCAACAGAGAACAAGAAAAATTGGACGCTCTTGTTGCGATTGGCGCGTTGATTGGGGAGCCGGTTTGCGAGTTCAAAGAGAGCGAAAACAGCACAACGCAGCTGATGGAGGGCGATTTTGTTTGGAACAACAGATTGACACCGACACCGCCGTTTAAGTCTGGCACGATGAAAGTCGCATACACGGACGAGGGCTTTTCGTCCTATTTTGGCGAGTAAGAAAGCGGGGTGAAATAGCATGGCATTTGTAGACATTTACGGCGCAATCGTGGCAAATACGGTCTATGTTAACAATACGCTTGTGGCAAAGGACGTAGAAGCAACCTTGCCGGAAGTAACGCCCGTTGCTGCGGACATTGAAGCAATGGGCACAATGTCCCTGCCTATCTGGCAGCGGCTGGACAATATGGAGTTGACCATTACAAAAATTGGCGTAGATAAAGGCTTGCGCGCGATGATTACGCCGGACACAATTTCTTTAGAAATGCGGTTTGTCCAGAGCGTAACAGACGCAAACGGAAAGACTACGCAGAAAGGCTGCAAGGCGTTTTTGAAAGGCATCCCGTCCAAAATCCCCGGCATTGCGTTGACTGTTGGAGAAGGCAGTTCCAATGAAGCGACATTCACCGTTACAAGATACCAATTGTATGTGGACGGGGAGGAATTGTTTTTGATTGACCGATTGGCTGGCATTGTGAAAGTAAACGGCGTAGATTATATGAGTGCAACAAACAGCCTGTTATAAGAGCATAAGAAAGGCGTAAGCCCTGCGGAAAATTTCTGCGGGGCTTTTTTCTGTAATTTGAAAGGAGTAAAACAACATGAAAGACACTTTGTATCTGGACAATCCTATTCTAATCAACGGGAAACAAGTAAAAGAATTGACCTATGATGCGCGGGAGATTACGGCTGTACAGTTTTCGGAAGCCTGCGCCCTGTCTGCGTCGTTGGAAAAAACAAAGACGTTCAGTTTCAAGATGCGGGAAAATGACTATGCCCTGCATTTGTACCTTGGGTTTATGGCGATTATCGCAGTCAATCCAGATATTGACGTTTCCGATTTGGAGCGTGTGAAAGGGCTGGACATTAACCGCATTGCAAATATCGGTTTGCTTTTTATGTTAGGGAGGTTGGGGGGCGACTCGGAGGAAAGCAACTCCGACGAGCAATCCGAGAATACAGCCGATACTTCCACACAAGCATAAAAGATGTAGAGCGTCAGAGAATGACAGATTTTCTACGTGATTATGGCGAAGCCGTAGAGGAAGAAATGGAACGGCAGAAGAAAAGGAAAAGGTCATTTCATCCACCAAAATTTAAGCGGGGGTGATTGATTGGCAAAGAATAAGATATTGACAACTGTCGTGAATATGGCTGGAAATGTTGACCCGTCTGTACAAAAAGCTTTTGGCGAGGTAGAAAAGCGTATGGAGGGTGTCAACAAAAAAGCCGCAGTCGTAGCCGCGTCGGTGGCGGCGATTGGTGCTGGTATAACCGTTGGAGCGGTAAAAGCCGGAAAAGCGTTGATTACAATGGGTGACACCTATAATGCAACGATGGGCGATTTGCAAGCCAAAACGGGCGCAACAGCGGCAGAAATGGCGGAATTGTCCGACGTGATCGCGGGCGTTTACGCGGAACGCAATCTGGGCGGGGATATGCAGGCGGTAGCGGATGCAGTCGCAACGGCAAGGCAGCAAACGGGGCTGATGGGAGAGAATTTGGAAACCATTGCCGCCGATGCCATCATGTTGCAGGATGTTTTCGACTACGACGTAAACGAGAGTTTGCGGGCATCCCGGGCGCTGATGCAGAATTTTGGCATAGATGGGCATGAAGCCATGAATTACATTGCAGAGGGCGCGCAAAACGGTCTGGATTTTTCCGGGGAATTGCTGGACAGCATCAGCGAATATTCTGTGCAGTTTGCAAAGGTCGGCATGGATGCGGACGATATGTTCAACATTATGCAGACTGGAGCAGACAATGGAGCATGGAAATTGGATACCTTGGCGAATGCCATTAAAGAGTTTTCTGTTGCATCCATAGATGGTTCAGACACCACACGGGAAGCCTTTGCCGCGTTAGGCTATGACGCTAACGAGGTAATGAGCATTTTCGCAAAAGGCGGCGAAGATGCGAACATTGCTTTCAACACAATCCTAAAAGACTTGATTGCAATGGATGATGAGGTTGCCCGTGATGCAATAGGCGTTTCGCTCTTCAAAACTACTTGGGAAGATTTGGGAACGGAAGCGCTGGCATCATTAACCGATGTAACAGATGCATCATATCTGACTGGGGATGCGTTGCAGGAAATCAACGGCGTGAAGTACGACACATTAGACCACGCAATACAGGATATTTCCCGGCAGTTTGAAATGTCGCTTGCACCAGCCGGGCAGGCGGCGGCACAAAGATTGTCGGAATTGTCCCCGCAGATAACAGAGAGTATGCAGGAAGCGGCGCCTTATATCGAAGATTTGGCGGTGAAATTTTCTGACGTTTTAGTTGGCGGTATCGACATTGCGGTTGATGCGCTTGTTTGGTGTTCGCAGAACACAGATGCTCTGAAACTAGCTGTCTTGCTTTTGGGTGCTACGTTTGTCATGTTCTCCGCGACAAAAATGATAAACAGCATACACGATGCGGTTGACGCCTTCAAGTTGCTACGTGATGCACACCTAAAAGAAAAAGCACAGTTGATTTCCTCTAAGGCGTTATATATAAAAGATGCCGTTGTAAAAGGCGCAAGCACAGCGGCAACGGTGGCGCAGACAGTAGCAACAGGCGCATGGAATATTGCGGCTGGCATTGCAACGGGCGTGACAACTGCTCTTGGGGCGGCGTTTACGTTCCTGACTTCACCCATTGGGCTTGTCATTCTTGCGATTGCGGCAGTCGTAGCGGCGGGCGTTGCGTTGTATAAAAATTGGGACACCGTGAAAATGTACGCTACACAGCTAGGAGAATTCCTGTCCGGCGTCTGGGATGGTATTAAGCTGAAAGTCAGCGGCTTGATAGATGGAATCAAAGAACTGTTTAGCACGGGATTTTCCGCGCTGGCTGGCATTGTGAAAGCCCCTATCAATGCGGTGATCAGTATCATCAATGGCGCAATCGGCGGCATCAATTCTGTGGGGTTTGATGTGCCGGACTGGGTGCCGTTTATTGGCGGGAAAAGTTTTAGCGTTGATATACCGACCATTCCAATGCTGGCAAAGGGCGGTTTTACAAAAGGTGTCTCGATTGCCGGAGAAGCCGGTACAGAAGCGGTGATCAGTTTTGACCCGTCTGTCCGCAGTCAAAACCTGTCCTATTGGGCGAAAGCCGGGCAGATGCTTGGAGCATTGCCGGATGGCGTTTCGATGCTGGAAAGCGGAGGGGATAGCAATACCGTTTCTATTGGACAGATTGTATTTTCTCCGAAAATTGAAGTCACAGGGAATGCGGATAAAGAAAGCATTATTGCAGCTATCCGTGAAGAATATCCAGAGTTTATTGACCTGCTAGAAAGATGGTTCATGGAAAGGGGGTACTTTGCATATGAAAGTTGAAATCGTCGGATATAACGACTATGTAACGGAAGAGGGCGATACATTCGACATTTTAGCCCTCAAAAATTACAACAACGAGCAGATGTCCAGCTATATCATTCTGGAAAATCTGGACTATGCGGACACGCTGATTTTTGAGCAGGGTATCCCTCTTTCTATCCCGGTATTAAACATGACGGAAACGCCGGAGAGCTTGCCGCCATGGCGTAGGGGGGAAACAGGATGATACAGGTGAAGTTTCGTGGTGTGGACATTACAAAAGATGTGTCCATCAACCGTTGTTATCATGACATGTACTGCGAGGGGCAGTCTGATACCCTGCATATCCGGTTTAACGACCCGCAAAACCAGTGGGACGGTTGGCAGCCGAAAGTCGGTGACGAAATCTCGGTGATGTATGGCAGCATTGGAACAGGAAAAATGTTTGTGGACAGTGCCACGCCGGAAAACGGGCTGTACACGATTATTGCAACGTCCATTCCGCCGAGTGCGAAAGAGGGCAAGAGCAAGGCATGGCAAAAGATTTTCCTGTCGCAGATTGGGACGGAGATTGCTGGAAACCATGGCTTGACGTTTCATAGTTACGGCGTGAAAGATGTACAGTACGAATATATCCTGCAAACGAATGAAACGGATTTTTCGTTTTTCAACCGTCTTTGTACATTGGAGGGATGCGCGTTCTTGGTCTATGATAATGCGCTTGTGATGTATTCGCAGGCGTACATGGAGGGGACAGCCCCGGTAAAGACAATCACTATCACTTCTGATGGTGATTATTTTTTTGCCGACAATTCGGCGCGGTTGTATGGTTCGTGTTTGATAGAAAGAGGGTTGTACAAGGGCGAGTATACCGCAAGTAATGGCGCAACACGGCGGTATGTGCCGGAAATGGATATTCCCATAACCATGTCCAGTCAGGACGAAGCAAACCGCTATGCTATGAATTTGTTACGGAACGTTAACAAAGGCATGATGTACGGCTATATCTATGGGCGCGTCATGCCGGAATTTGCGGCGGCAAGTACGGCGGAACTGGAAAACTACCGGGCGGCATCGTGGAACGGGAATATTTTCTTGACACACATTCGGAACGACTACGGGAAAGGGCAGAGCAAGGTCTTTTTCCGTAAGCCGTTAGACGGTTACTAAGAGAGGGGGAAATGGCGTTGAGCATGATAAACAAGGGCTTTATTTCGTCGATTGATGAAACGCAGAAAACGGCGGTTGTCATCCCACAAGAAGCAAGCGGGAATGTCACGTTTCCCCTTGTCGTGCCGTATTTCCTGCTGGAATGCCTGCAAGTGAATATGCCCGTTGTGTATGCCACATTCCCGGACAATACGGGCATTATACTTGCCCGGCTGGATGGGGAATGGAATCACAAAATATACAAGACATTGACTGTTGAGGGTGTAACGCATATGACAGACAAATTGACTGCAGACAACGGCATAACGGCAACGGGCGGCATATCAGCCGCAGGCGGCGGGAATGTCACGGTACGGGGCGATATCACGCTGACTGGCAGTATATCTGCATCCGGCAGCATGTCAGCAAGCGGCATGACATCCAGCGGGGATGTAACGGCAGGAGGTATCAGCTTGCAAGGACATGTACATGGCGGCGTGATGGCAGGATTTGACAACACCGAGCCGCCGAAGTAGAAAGCGGGTGAATAAATGGGCGTAATTGCAATGTGGGGAACACGAAAGTTTGAAATCAATCCGAGCCGGATTTACCCGCTGAGCGGCTTTACAACGGCGTTTAAGCTGAAAAGTGATGCAAACGCGGATACCAGCGGCACACAGCCGATAAACACGCGGGGGCGGGAATTGGAGCAGATTACATGCAGCACACGTTGTTTGGCATCCGCCGGCGTGGATGTGCGCGGAGAAATGGGCATCTGGCGCGGTATGGTAGGGCAAGCGTATCCGCTGATGATCGGCGGTATGAGTTTTGGTGCAGGAAACTTCCAACTGGAAAGCGTAAATATTTCCGAAACGGAACTAGACATGAACGGCACATTCCTTGCGGCAACTTTGTCTTTCACGTTTACAGAATATATCCCGGCGAATGCGGCGGCAACGGCAAAAGCAACAACCACAAGCGCAAGCGGGAAGTCTAGCAGCAGTGGAACGGCTACAAAGAGCATGAGCGAAGCCATAGCGGCGCAAAAGCAAGAAGCATTAAAGACAAAAGCGTCTGCGGACGATAAGACGAAAAGAAGCCCATACTGATGAAAAAGGAGGGCGGAATGGTTTGAAATCTTCAGGAAATGGGACACCAAAGCAGTGCGTGGAAAACCTGTTGTCCATCATCCGTGGAGAAAATCCCATGGAGCGGGTAAAGGGCATCAATGCACGCTTGTTTGATAAACCACGGGGCGATGCGGAAATGTCGTTGAAAGAGGACGCGGCGTGGCTGATTCGGACATACGAGCCGCGCGTCAATGTGGAAGATATAGAAATTACAGTAGAAGAACAGCAGGACGGCAGCTATAAGCTTACTGCATATATTACGGACGTATAACGGTGAGGGGGTGAAAACATGGCAGAAGAGTTTGATTTTGTGCAGACGGACGCGGCAAAGATATACACCACCGTCATGAACTGGCTGATGGATAGTGTGAACGAGCCTTTGTATCCCGGCGACGAACGGAGGATTTACGGCGAAGCGCTGATTTTTGTACTTGTGAACGTGTATAACGAGATGAACGACACGGCAAAACAGCGTACGTTGCAATATGCCCGGGGCTATGTACTGGACGCACTGGGGGAACGTGTGGGCGCGGTAAGGCTGCAACCGTCCCCGGCTTATGACACGTTCCGGTTCTCGCTGTCTGCGGCGCAGTCGCAAAATATCATTATTCCAGCAGGAACACGGATAACACCGGACGGCAGCGTGTATTTTGCAACGGATGAAACGGCAATCATTCAATCTGGGGAAACGTTCGTTGATGTACGGGTAACTTGCGACACGGCAGGGACAGACTATAACGGCATGGCAGCTGGAACAATCAAAACATTGGTTGATTTGATACCGTATGTCGCAAGCGTCAGCAATTTGAATGGCACAACGGGCGGGGACGATGGAGAGCCATACACAACCGAGGGCGATGACCGTTTCCGGGAACGGATACGCCTAGCACCGTCCTCTTTTTCCGTAGCCGGTCCCTTGGCGGCATATCGGTATTATGCTTTGTCGGCTGACCCCGACATTATAGATGTGTACATCAACTCCCCAACGGCAAACAACATCGTGATTGTGCCACTGATGACGGGCGGAACGATACCGGACAGCGACACCATCCAGAAAGTAAAGGATGTGTTTGCGGATGATATACGACCGTTGACGGATATTGTAACCGTACAAGCCCCAATGCAAGTGTCTTATGATATCAATATCAAATACTACTGCACGTTGGACAACGAAGCGGACGCAATCACGATTGTAGAAGCGGCAGGCGGGGCGATTGAGCAATACAACGCATGGCAGTGTGGCGCACTGGGGCGAGATATTAACCCCGACCAATTGAAAAAGTTCATCCTCGCACCTTCCAGCGGCAGCGACGCGGTAGAACGGGTGGACATTGTTTCGCCAACATTTCAGGAATTGGCATCAAACAAGGTGGCAAAGTATTCTGGTACGTTGACGGTAACACATGCGATTATTGGTGGTGATAGCGCATGAAGTTAAGCGATATGGAGTTTAAGAAGCTACTGCCAAAATTTATGCAGCAGGATGGGGCAATCATCGGATTATCCCTTGCAATGGACGAAATTATAAAACAATTTCATTCATCGGCGCAGTTGATGACGACATGGGACAAGATAGACCAATTGCCGGAAGAAGAACTGGACAGGCTGGCGGATGAATTAAATATCACATGGTATTTGAAATCTGAGACAATCAGCGTCAAGCGTGATTTGATAAAGAATAGCGATAAGGTTTATCAAAAATTAGGGACGAAATGGGCGGTTGAGAATGTCATTAACACCTATTTTGGGGACGGGTATTTGCAAGAGTGGTTTGAGTATGATGGAGAAGCCGGGCATTTCAAGATTTTCAGTTCTAACCCGACCATCACCAATGAGCGGTTGCAGCAGTTCATGGACATTTTGAACAAGGTCAAGCGCGGTTCTTCCCACCTAGACGGTATTTTTATCACGCTAACAGGGCGAATGCAGATGCATACAGGCGTGGCGTACCATGAAGTTTCGTTTGAAACTGTCCGGCTGGGTAAGAAATTCAATTAAAAAGACTATCAGAAAGGGGGAATATGCCGCATGAGTTCGTTTTATGACAATAATGTAACTGATGTTGGGCGATTGCTGTTAGGCGACATTCAGATGGGCGCGTCTTTCGTACCAACAAAAATCGTTATCGGCAAAGGCTACATGCCAGCCGGAAAAACCACACGCACCATGACGGATGTTGCAGAAGTTGTAAAAGAGTTGCAGCTGAACAAGGCAATGAAAAATCCGAACGGTGACGCGATTTTCGGGGCTATTTTCACGAATGAGGATATACAGCAGGCGTTTTATTACAGGGAACTGGCTATGTACGCAAAAGGCGTATATTTCAACGCAGAAGGCGGCGTTGACCATGAAACGGAAGAGGTATTGTATTCCTACGGAAACGCGGGCGACAATGCGGAATTGATACCAGCATACGGCACAGGTACTGTGGTGGAACGTCAGCTGGATTTGCTGGTATACATTGGCAACGACACACAAGTCAATTTGACGATCGAAACAGGGCTGTATGTAACAATTCCGGTGTTCAACGACACCGTTGCAGAACTGCGAGAGGATATTGAGGAAGTACGCTATATTGTGGACAGCGGCGATTTGAAAAAATACCAGTGGAAAATGACAAATGGTACTTTGTCGCTGGATGCTGTGGACGGTTCCGGAAAGGTCAATATTGCCGACAAAGAAACGCTGGACGCGACGAAAGTAGTCGTTGATACCATCAATACGAATACAAGTGGTCTATCAACAAAAATCGGTGAAACAGCAGATACAGGTGGCAGTTCTACGGCTGGTTCTGAGTTTGCGAAACTAAACAAGATTATTTCAGACATTGCGGCGCATGTAGCACAATGGACAGCTGCAAGAGCGGCGAAAATTGATTCCATTGACACAAATTCTGCAACTGCAAGTACGAAAGCCACAGAAGCGGCTAACTATGGAAATGAAATTAAAACGCAAGTTGCTGTCAATAATACACCCAGTAAAACCGGAACACTGTCCCAGAAGGCAACACAGATCATCGAAGATGTGGAAGAATTGAACACAGGAATGGGTGATGTCAATGTTAAATTGCAAGATATAGCACAGGAGGCTACGGTAGCGGAGATCAACGACAAAATCGGGAACCAGGATGACGCGGATACACAGCCGACATTGTTTGGACGGCTGGCACAGCTGAAAAATGTGCTGCTGGAAAAGCTGGGGGAGCTGCTGGAAAAGGTTTCAGGTTTTGATGCAAAGATTGGTAATACAGACGACACGGTAGGCAGTAATAAAGAGGGCTCTATAATGGGTAAATTAAATACTCTGTATAATCTTTTAATGGGTGGCATCGTTATTTATGATACTCCTGGAACTTTTGAGTGGACTGTTCCTGCTGGTATAACACGAATTAAAGTATCAGGATGTGGAGCAGGAGCAGGTGCCGGCGGTGCATGCTGCTCTAAATACTCAAAGACATACTATTCACAAACAAGAGGAGGTGGCGGCGGAGGTGGCGGAGCCGCCATAAAGGACAGACAGTTCGAGGTAACGCCAGGTACTAAGATTGCAATAAAAATTGGAAAACATGGAATAGGCGGAAAAGGTCTTGTTGCTACTGAAGATGGTCAAAAAGCAAGTGACGGAACAGATGGAGAAGCAACAGTAATTGGTAGTCTTATTACTCTTGCTGGAGGACATAAAGGTATAGGCGGAATTTCATTAAATGATGTTACTATGGATGATGGCGGAAACGGTGGGCTTAAAGGCGGCGAAGGCGGAAATAATGGTCAGGTAGGTTTTATGCTCTATTTTAGAGATGGTTTGAAGATTAAAAGGCGAACAGGCGACGGCGGTTCAACCATATTGGGGAATGTAGGCAAAGGAGGTTCTTGCCTTTCTACAAAAATATCAAGTGATGATATATTAAATTATGAAAAACTCGCCATGGATGGCGGTAACGGTCAAGACGGTTATGTATCAATAACATGGGGGGTGTAAGAATGAGATATGCTATGGTATTGGAAGGCATAGTTATTGCAACAGAAATTTCTGAAAAGGTTCCACAGTATCCTCCTGATTTTTACGGAAATCCTGTTACGGCAATTCCATGCGGAGAAGAGGTAGTACTAGGTATGATTTACAATGAATCAACAGGAAATTTTGAAGAGTACGTACCACCAGAACCAGAGCCAACTATGGACGAAAAAATCTATGCAGCCGTAAGCAAAAGTCAGGACGAAATCCGGCAGGAAGGGGCGGACATGGTCATGGAGGAAATGAAGAAACGGGGGCTGATCGTATGAAATCAGGAGCAGAATATTTCCTTGACTATTACAAAGGGCGCTTTGCAAAAGGCGAAATCACAGAGGAACAGATTTCCCAGATGGTCACTGTCGGAACCATCAGTGAGGATGAAAAGCAGTATATCATGGAAGGGGAAGAACAGGGCGGCAATGACCCTGATCTGGTGACCTACTACGAAATGACGCAGAGCATTTTGCCAAAATAGAAATGAGGTGATTTTATGGGATATATCGAAGATGCCGAAAGACTGATTGAACACGTGAAGCAAATCAAGCAGACAGGAGCAGGCGTGACGCAGGAACAGGCTGACCCACCTGCAGACATTGGTATTTTCGCGGATGGATACCCGGAATGGGTGGCAGATGACGGTCTGGAAACACTGAACCATATTTCCTATTATCCGAAAACGGGGATTGTGTATCAGTGTATCAATCCGATTCAGAGATATGCACACTATACGCCGGATGTGGCTACAAACAACTACAATCCATATCCGGAGCCGGATGCAGACGATGTTTTCCCTTATGTTTATGGTATGGGTGTAAAAATCGGCATGAGAGAGCGTGACCCCAATGGAAAGGTGTATGTGGCTATTCAGGCGATGACAAAACAACTCAATCCGCCAAGCGAACTGGCAGCCATTTTCCAGATTGAGGGGTGAGGGATATGACTTGGGATATTGTGGCAGGAATCGTGCTTCTTGCCGGATTTATCATCACCATTGTGAAAACCATCATTCCGCTGACAAATGCACTCACACGTTTGACCGAGCGCATTGATTCTCTGGCGGAGCAGGTGGACGAGATGGAAGGGAAGAAGTCGGAGGCACATAGGCGGTTATGGAGCCACAACGATATGCAGGACGCCATGCTGCAAAACCATGAGCAGCGGCTGCATGATTTAGATGGGAAGTGGTACGAGCCATGAGACGAAAACGAAAGACGTATACCAAAAAGCTGGTGAAGTGGATTCTGGCGGTGGCGCTCGTGGATTTGCAGCTTTCCTATTTGCTGGCGTTTCTGGGCAAGACGGAAATCGCAGAAAACCTGTCCATGACGGTGGTGACCGCCATCATCGGCACGGTGGTGACGTACTGCATCAAGTCCTTCAAGGAAACGAAGGAGGAAGAAAAAGTGGCGTATCTGCGGGAAAAGAATGGGATAGAGCAGGAAGTAGTTTGGAC
>DXEB01000036.1 GCA_019115165.1 Candidatus Anaerotignum merdipullorum
TAAAAAATCCTGCCGAAGCGCTCTTTCTTATCCTCTTCGTTCGACTTGCATGTGTTAAGCACGCCGCCAGCGTTCATCCTGAGCCAGGATCAAACTCTTATATTAAAATTTTCAATCGGCACCGTCGGCTGGAAATTTTATCAGCAGCTTTTCCAAAAAGCTGTGTATAACCCCCTGCGACTTGTACCTTTTGAGTTCTCCCAGCCAGTTCTTCTGGCTTTCCTCCGGTTTCTTCCAAACCGGTAAACTCTGTCATTATTTGTCAGTTGCTGTCTTTTTCGCTTCGCGAAAAACCGTTCGTTTCTCGTTATTCCGTTCCCTCTTGCACTTTGCAAGTGCCAGGTCGGTCACTCCATAAACAACTCGAAACTCACTGACTTGAATTGACTATGGGTTGTCAGTTTATACACTATTCTGTTTTCAATGTTCACAGCGCATCACAGCGCAGGATTTATTTTATCAAAGACCTGTCCTGTTGTCAATACTATTTTTTTATTTTTTTCATTTTTTATTCCAAAACCACCTTGCGGAATACTTCCCCGATATTTTCCGCTATCACCAAATCTGCTTTTTTATCCACATTGGTTGATGATTTATTGATCACAACCAAATGCGTCCCCCGAAAATACTGCAGCAGTCCAGCAGCCGGATACACATTCAAACTGGTCCCACCAACAATCAACATCTCTGCTTGCGCAATATATCGCAGCGCATCTTCCATGATCTGTTGATTTAGCCCTTCTTCATACAAAACTACATCTGGACGCACGATACCACCGCAAGCGTCGCATCTGGTAATCCCTTCTTCCTTCGTGACATATTCCAACGAAAATTCTTTACCACACCTCAGACAATAATTGCGGTATAAAGTTCCATGCAGTTCCAATACAGTTCTGCTGCCCCCCTTTTGATGTAAATTATCAATATTCTGTGTAATTACAGCTTTACATTTTCCCATTTCTTCCAATTTTGCCAACGCCTTATGACAATCATTTGGCTGTGCATCAGGATAGAGCAAATTCTTTTTATAATACTGGAAGAAAATATCCGGATGTGCCACAAAAAAAGAGTGGCTCAGTATGATTTCTGGGCGGTATCCATATTCACTGACTGCAGAAAAAATACCGTTTTCACTGCGGAAGTCCGGGATTCCACTTTCCGTAGAAACCCCAGCGCCACCAAAAAACACAATATTGTCACACTGCGTAATCCATTCCTTTAGCCGTGTCAATTTCTGTTCCAACTCCATCGAGATTCCTCCTATTCTGATTTCCTAATTCCATCGTCTCTTTTCTTAATTATACCGGCTTTTCCTCTTTTCTTCAACCGGACCCGAAGCCACATGCCTTGTCAAACCCATGGATTACAGATAGACATTCTTCCTCTCCAATCGAGTCACATTTATTTTGATACGATGCTCCCTCCATCCCGCCATACTGCATTCTTAACAACTGTCTCAAAACAATAATATCTCCAATTCATCCGCATACAGTCTCTCAACATTGGGTTCTCCAATAATCCGATCATGGATATATCTTCTTTTCATTCTAAGATGTATTCCATTCATTTCTGGCGTTCTTTCCGCGCATCCATATCATCTACATCAAACGAACATTGTTCTTTCTGAATTAACCAGTATTTTTGCCGCTCTCTGTTTCATTGCAGCAACGGTTCGCTGGTTTCACTCCACTTTTTTCTATGTCTAAAAAAATCTACTGCAAATCTCACATTTTGCATGATATCCCATTCGTACGCATCATACATGCACCAAAAGCGGAAAATCCCAATCCTGCCCAGCGTTTTTTGACAGCAAATTGGGATTTCCCTAGATTGTTTTTTCGTATCTGCTGAATCGTTACGATTCTTCTTCCTCTTCTTTTTCTGTTTCTTCCGGGTGTTCTTTCACCAAAACTGTGGTATCCACAATACGATGGTTCTCAACATTATGCACCAAAATATGCATATCATCCGTTTCCAACTGGAACGATGTGCCATCATCCGGCACATGCCCCAATATCCCGCAGACATATCCGCCAAACGTATCATATTCCTCTACCGGCAGCTGTACTGCCAGCTTTTCCGATACTTCTTCCAGATCCGCTCCGCCTTGAATTCGCCATTCCCGCTCACCAGTTTGGATCAGTTCACAGTCATCGGCTACATCGTCTTCCTCGTAAAAATCACCAACCAGCAACTGCATAATATCCCGCAGTGTGATAATTCCGCTTAATCCGCCATATTCATCCAGCAAGATCGCAAAATATTTCCGCTCCTGCTTCATGTTTCGGAACAATACGTCCGCCTTCACCGTTTCCGGCACAAAATACGGCTTATCCACTGCATTTGCCATCACGCTTTCTCTGCTTTGATCCACTAAGCGGAAATAATCTTTGGTATCCAACACACCAATAATATCATCATCGTCCTCTCCACTAATCGGATAATAGGTAAACCGGCTGTTTTGAATGGTTTCCTTCCAAACCTCCATATCATCATCCAAATCCAATGTAACCACATCCACCCGATGCGTACACACTTCCTCCACCGATGTATCGTCAAAGGCAAACACATTTTGAATCATTTCCACTTCTTCTTCGTCAATGGTTCCTTTTTCATTTCCTGCCTCCAGCATCATCCGAATTTCCTCTTCCGACACCTCTTCTTCGTTGTCATTCGGGTCAATCCCCATCAAGCGTAAGATTGTATTCGTCGAAGCGGTTAACAGCCAAACCAACGGCGCAAACACGCGGGACACTGCTCTTAACAAACCAGACAGCCCCAATGCCAGCGATTCAGACTTCTTCATTGCTATCCGCTTTGGCACCAATTCTCCAAACACTAGGTTAAAATATGCCAAGATCAGTGTAATCACTAACAATGTGACGGATTTCAACACGTTTTCCGGTATCCCTACCCCAGCAGCAACCAGCATGCCCACCAAAGGATCTGCAAAACTTTCTGCCGCAAACGCACTGGACAGCATCCCAGCTAACGTAATTGCCACTTGTATCGTTGCCAAAAACTTTGCCGGCTGTTCTGTCAATGCTGCCAATCGTTTGGCACGCTTATCGCCATCCGATGCCATCTTTTTCAATTTTGTTTCATTCATGGAAATGACCGCAATCTCTGCACTGGCAAAGGTTGCGTTTAGTGCTATCAATATCACCTGTAAAATCAATGGTTCCCAACTCATTCTTCATTCCTCCGTTTTTTTCCGCCAATCCTTCTACTGCAAACACAAAAAGGCATAATCCCCCTTCTTCCAAAAGGGCGGACTACACCTCTATTTATTCTTTCTGTCTGGCATCAAAACGGATATGAAATTTTAATTTTGGATCACTATCGCCGTCCGCGTCCATGCCTTCTTTCACACTCCTCTCAGATTACTATTTATCATCTCATATTTGCATTCCGCTGTCAATAAAATATGTGTTAAAAATTCATTACTTCGGCTGCTTTGATTTCAGTACCGGCAAACCGTTTTCTGTCTTTTAACCGTTTGCCAGAAGAACGCTATAAAAACTCACGTCTGGTTCTTTTGGCAATCTGCTGGTTCTTCTGCTCTTCCGATAAAACACAACGATCACACATGCTGCTTCAGCCAGCCGTTTTGCTGCAAAAATACGCGAATCTTTTCCATCGCTTCCTGCAATTGCTCCATACTGTATGCATAAGAAATACGCACATGCCCTTCTCCGCTTTCTCCAAACGCATCTCCAGGCACCACTGCCACACCGGCTTCGTAAAGCAATCGCTCACAGAATTGCTGAGAGGTCAGACCAGTTGTCTGAATCGATGGAAATACATAAAAAGCACCTCTCGGCATAAAGCAGCTCAGTCCCATTTCATTGAGCGCTCTGACCAAATATTCCCGCCTTTGTTCATACGCATCCCGCATCCGCGCAATATCCGCATCGCACAAGGCATCTTCCCGCAGTGCCTCAATTGCGCCATATTGACTCATCGACGGCGCGCACATAATGATATATGCATGTACTTTATTGATTACTTTCATCAACGCTTTCGGTCCTGCTGCATACCCCAGTCTCCAGCCGGTCATAGAGAACGATTTGGAAAACCCGTTCAGGACTACCGTCCGCTCCTTCATCCCTTCCACAGAAGCAATGGATACATGATTTTTCCCGTCATATGTCAATTCCGCATAAATTTCATCGGAAATTACCAACAAATCATGCTGAATACAAACCGCTGCAATCTTTTCCAAGTCCTCCCGTTCCAAAATGGCTCCTGTAGGATTATTGGGATAAGGTAGGATCAATCCCTTCGTTTTTTCAGTAATTGCCGCCTCCAGCGCCTGTGCAGTCAGTCGGAATTCTTCTTCTGCTGTCGTCGTGACCGCCACCGGCACGCCATGCTGCAGCTCCACTATAGGTTTATAAGCCACATAGGACGGTTCTGGTACCAGCACTTCATCTCCCGGTTCCAGTACTGTCCGCAGTGTCACATCAATGGCTTCTGAAGCGCCAATGGTGCATAAAATCTGGTCGCTGTCGTACTGTAATCCAAACCGCCGCTGCAGATAATGAGAAATTTCTTCCCGCAGCTTCGGCATTCCCCAATTGGAAGAATATCTGGTCTTTCCTTCTTCCAAAGACTGCATCGCCGCCTTTCTGACCCGCTCAGGCGTCGGAAAGTCCGGTTCCCCTACGCCAAGGGAAATTACATTGTCCATGGTTGCCACAATGTCAAAAAATTTCCGTATTCCAGAAGGTGGCAGCACTGCTACATGTTTTGCTGTAAATGTCCTCATATTTTCACCTGTTCTTTCGTCTTTTCAAAACCGCACTTGATACAGCGCGTCGCTTTGCGGTTGTTCCAATTCTCTCTGTCTTCCTTCTTCCACAATCCATCTGCCCGCATGCGTAATTTTCCCAATCACAGCCGATTCCACGCCTGCCAGACGCAGTTTTTCCACCAGCTCTTCTCCTTGGAACGCCGCAATAATCATGGTTCCGCTGGAAATCAACTGCAGCGGCGCAATGCCGGCTTCCCTGCAAATGGCTTTTGTGGATTCCTTCACCAAAATACGATCTGCATAAACCGTTACCCCTTTTTGAGAGCATTCTGCCATTTCCCAAACTGCCCCCAGAATACCGCCTTCCGTCGCATCATGCATCGCTGTTGCGCCATGTTCCATTGCAATGCGGGACTCCGTTCCAACGGATAAAAATCCTTTCATGTCTTTCGCTTCCGTGATCCATTCTGCCGGAATGCGTTCCTGCAATTGTGCTTCATACTCTCTTGCAATAATAGAAGTGCCTTCCAATCCTGCCCATTTTGTCATAATCACATCCTGACCAACCTGTGCCCCGCCTGTACATACCAAATGGCGGTCTTTTGTTTTTCCGACAATCGTTGCAGAAATCACCGGCTGATTTACCACGGCAGTTACCTCAGTATGCCCCCCCAACACTTCAATGCCCAGTTCCGCTGCTGCCTCCAATGTTCCCTGCATCAATTCTTGCAGTGTTTCCTCCTGTGCAGACGGCGGCAGCAACACAGTCATCAAGATTCCAACCGGCTCTGCACCTGCGGAAAACACATCATTACAGTTGACATGCACTGCCAGATATCCAGCGTCTTTGGTCGCTCCCGTAATGGGATCTGTGGAAAATACACATAACTCTCCCGCTGGATCAATGGCAGAACAATCTTCTCCCGTTTTGGGGCGCACGACAATATCTGCACGATGCACTCTGCTGTGTGTCACTGGATGCAGCACCATCCTTTCTAAAATCTGCGGTGGTATTTTTCCAATTTCAAACATCTTTGCTCTCTCCCTTCGCCCAAAACCCCAAAAAGGGCGTCCGAATCAGATTCGAACCCCCTTGGGCATTTTTTATCACTGAATACCAAATCCCTGCGTCTGCACGGGTGTCTGTGTTTCTTCTGTTGTTTCAGTCGTCATGGTTTCCGTCGTTTCTTCCACTTTTTTCGTGCCTACCGTTACCTCGTCTGCTGTCGCACGGTAAGAAGAAGAGCTAAACCATTCTCTGCTGATTTGTTTCCCATTTTCATATACTACTTTATACACACTTACTTTCGCACCAGTTTTTCCGTAAGCCGTCACTTCCCGCTCCCCTTCCGGTCTTTCCGGATCTTCTGTCACGATTTCTTTCGGCTTCGGCACCGTTGCTTCATAAACAGTCTCATATTCCACGCGACGACTGCTGTCATGTACTTCGTGTCCATAAATATTCATCACCAGTTTGCCGCCGCTGGCATATGCCTCAATCAATACGGGATATTCTGTATTGTTTTTGAACTTTAAGTCCTTGTACGTACCTGCAACTGCGGCATCTCTGCCTAACGGTACATATCCCACTGTCATAGAGTGGGGATGGCGTTCCACAATTTCCAATTCTGCCATAATCACCGCGTTATACAGTGTTGTCGTCACTTGACATACGCCGCCTGCTACGCCGCTTTCTACCTTCCCATTATTATAAACTGCAGCATCTTTATAGCCACCGGCATACGTCTGTGGTCCCAATTCCACATTTGCCGAGAACACTTCTCCAGGCGCCAACACCGTTCCATTGATATAATTACATCCCACTTCCAAATTGGTATTTCTGTTTTTGTCACTCATCGTATAGGTCGTTTGATATGATCCAATCAGGTCTGTCACATAACCATTGTCTTCTGCCGTAATACTGGGTTCTTCCACTTCTGCCGCTATTTCCGCCCTGCCACTCATGCGAGTATCCAATACCGCAGCAGCATTGGCTTCTGTTTTTTCATGATCCATAACGCGACCTTCTTCTTCCTCTGTTATAACGAATTTCCCATTTTTCCGGCTGACTGTACTATCCACAGCATGCTGATCGAATTCTTCCGCAATGCTGTTAAGCCGTTCTGCCATTTTTTCCGTATTATATGAATATTCCAATTCAATATTGATCCCGTCTTTCAGCAACATAGACCCTGTCTGAAATCGTTCTTTGTCCGTTCCTTCTCTCCCGACAGCATATGCCTGTTCTACAGCTTCTTCCAAGTGATATCCTGCGCCTAATTCCGTAAACGGCACCTCCCAGGTATCCTCCCCGTAATAAAATGTCAATACCTGTCCTTCCACTTCCGTACGGTATGTCTGCTGTAATTGTGCCAATGCTTCTTCTTTGCTCTTACCCTCCAAGGCAATTCCGTCTATC
>DXEB01000037.1 GCA_019115165.1 Candidatus Anaerotignum merdipullorum
CTCCTGATTTTCTTTTAGTAATGCGGTCGCCAAACCTTCATTCTAAAATTATAATTAGGAGGTTTTATATACTAAAGTATTTTATTTACCCCTAGTAGAACTAGGGGTTTTGTTAAGCTAAAGCATCCAATTAAAAACAGGAGTGGTACCGCTTACGCTACGCCACTCCGTTTGAAAATAAAATATTATCCTCGTAAGAACGCTTTTTTGTGCTGTCCGCACAAATTGGAGCAGTTCACCAGCTTACATTTCCTTTTCTGACTCTTTTTGAATTTGTACAAATTGGAATCTCTTGCTTCCAACGCTTTCCTGCAAACCGATGATGGGAAATCTCTGCGAAACCCAATTCCAGTCCAGTATCCTTCTGTTCCATACATTCCCATTTACTGCCGCCCACTGCACCAATTCCTTTGGCGGATTTATTTCTCATAATAGCGAATCAGCGCCTGCGTTCCCAATTCTCCATATCCTTCCGCCGCCAATGTTTCATATAACGACAATACGGTTTTCAACATTTCCGGAGTAAATCCATTTTCTTCGCTTTCCGCCAAGGCAATTTTCATATCCTTGATAAAATGTTTGATAAAAAATCCGGGAGCATCATCCCCTACTGCGATTTTGGGACCCAGATGTTCCATCTGCCAACTTCCTGCCGCTCCGCCACCAACCGTCTGCAGCATACGATTCACATCAATACCTGCTCTTTTTGTATATGCAATCGCCTCACAAACGCCGGAAATCGCACCTGCCAGGGCAATTTGATTAGCCATTTTCACATGCTGCCCGCTGCCACAGCCTCCCTCATATAAAATGGTCGTTCCCATTGCTCGAAAAAGCTCTCCGCACGTTTCAAAAATGGCTTCATCGCCGCCCACCATAATACTCAATGTTCCATTTTTCGCACCAATGTCTCCACCGGATACCGGAGCATCCAATGCAAACAATCCTTTTTTCCGCGCCGCATCATAAATTCTTTTCGATAATTTCGGGCTGGTTGTCGTCATATCAATCAGGATCGTTCCGGTGGCTGCATGATTCAGAATGCCATCTTCACCAAAATACACCTGCTCCACATCTTCGGGATATCCTACCATCGTAATAACAGCCTCTTTCCCTTTGACACAAGAGGCAATATCCTCACACCACACTGCACCCTCTGCCAGCACACCTTCTGCTTTTGCCTTTGTTCTGGTATATACAGAAACTGCAAAACCATTCTTCAGCAAATGATGCACCATTCCGCTTCCCATCACGCCAATTCCAATAAATCCAATCTGCCGCATGTTTTTTCCTCCTTGATGTTTGATCATTCCGTATCATACTTTGTGTATTTTCCATTCCAGACAATATCCAGATAATTCTGCCGATCCGTATCCCCTTCTGTATTGATACACAAAATCCGTGCATTTTCATCCAATCCCAGCTTTTGTTTCCAGGTTATCAGCGCGGACTCTCGCAGCACATGCGTCATACAGCCAAAAGCTGCCGCTCCGCTCTCTCCGGCGATCACACGCGTATCTCCAGCAATTGGCGCGGACAGTATACGCATACCATCTGCCGCAGCATATTCCGGACAGCGTATCAATGCGTCCGCATATCCTTTCAGCACATCCCATCCTAGGGAACAAGGCTCTCCACATGCCAACCCTGCCATGATGGTATCCATATCCCCCGTTACACAATGCAGTCTTCCATCATCCGCTTTTGCTGTACGGAACAAACAGTCGGCTTTGCATGGCTCCACGACCACGATTATCGGTTTTTGCATACCATATACATTAGCAAAAAATCCTGCCATTGCCCCTGCCATACTACCTACCCCTGCCTGTAGAAAAATGTGCGTAGGACGTTCTTCCATCTGCTGGAATATTTCATATCCCATAGTCGTATATCCCTGCATAATCCATCTAGGAATATCCTCATATCCATCCCAGGCGGTATCCTGCACCATAATCCAGCCGTTACGCTCCGCCATTTTTTGCGCGTGCCGCACTGCATCGTCATAATTCATATCTGTAATCTCTGCCTGCGCGCCTTCCGCACGAATGCGTTCCAAACGTTCGTTTGCACTTCCTTTTGGCATATAAACAACTGCCTTTTGTCCCAACTGCCGAGCTGTCCATGCTACCCCACGACCATGATTCCCATCCGTCGCCGTAACAAAGGTCAATTCTCCCAGCCGGCGTTTGGTATCTTCTGATAAAATTTCTGCTACAGAAAGCGAAGCCGCGTCTTTCCCAAGCCTGCGGGCAATCTCATTGGCAATGGCATAGCTTGCACCAAGCACCTTAAACGCATGCAATCCAAACCGTTTGCTTTCATCCTTAATCTGAATGCTTTTGACCTGCAGCATTTGGGCGAGGGAATCCAATGAAACCAGCGGCGTTTTTTGATAGACAGAAAATCCGCTGTGAAAGAGCTGCGCTTTTTCTGCCTGTGCGAAATTCAAAAAAGAAATCTCTTCCCTTCTTTGTGCCGCTTTTTCATTCCAAACTATTTCAAATCTTTCTCTTTCCATACAGTTCCTCCTATTCTTTTCTGATTAATTCGGTTCCGTTTCTGAATCAGACAAACTTTTTTCTGCCAACGTTTCGTTATACAACTGCATGGGATCCAAATCTGTCTAATAAGTTCTCCGTATAATGGCGATTTCCTATGGCATCAGATTATTTTGACAATACCAAAACCATATGTGGAAAATCCCAATTCTTTCACACAGAAAACAACACCTGAAAAAAAGCCGCAAACCATTTCTTCAGGCATTGTTTCTTCTTATCCGATTTCCTTTCCCTCTCCTTTCATAAGGAAAAGGGACAGAACAAGCAACGTTATTGTTGCAGATCATAAGTATCTTCCATTACGCGCAGCAGCCAATAAACCGCTTCCGTATATGGTACCTGCAGCCCCTTTTCCTTTGCTTTTTGCACAATCCCGCCGTTGATATATGCTACTTCTGTTTTTCGCTTACGCTGCACATCCTGTGCCATGGATGTAAAGTGGTTTTTATGCGCTTCATACGTATATTCCAAACTTTGGATAATGGTCTGTGCAGATAATGCAATGCCGTATGCATTGGCAACCATCGCTGTCTCTTCTGCAATTTTTTCTGCCAGCATCCTGCCCTCTGCCACGGCTCCAATCCCACCGCAGGGGACATGGCAAATAGCTGTCGTGCTGTTGATAGCCGCATTGAAGCCCACTTTCTCCCAAATGGCCGCAAACACATCCTCCGTAATCTCTGCACAAAATCCCGCCCGTACCAGCTCTTCCTGCACCCTGTGCAGCATCGGCGACTGACAACCATCCGCGGACATCACTTTCACATATCCACTGCCAAAAGAAGCAATTTTCCCTGGTCCTTTCACATCGCTGGCATAATTGGTCACACCTGCAATAATATGATGGATATCTGTAAATTCCTGGATCAATTCTATGTTGCCCAATCCATTTTGCAGTGTCAGTACATAGGTATCCGTTCCCAGAAACGCGCTTGCACTTTCCAGGGCAGAACGGGAATAGAGTGTTTTGGTAAATAATATGACCAAATCCATCGCCTCTTTGATTTCCTCCGCCTTACTTGCTTTGAGCGGAATTTGGTGCATCCCGCTTTCGTCTTCCAGACAAATGCCATCTTTTTGTATTTCTTCCAATACCGCAGACGAAACATCCACCATGGTCACATCGTTGTCTGCCTGTGCCAGCCTGCCTCCAAACAAGGTGCCCATCGCTCCCGCGCCAATCACCGCTATCTTCATTCCGCTCTTCCTCCTGTCTCAATTCCGTTTTTGTATTGATTATAACACAATTTGGGAATGAAAAAAAGAAGACGTTCTTCCGGTGCTTGTCTTTCGGGGCTGCTTGGAAGCGAAACAGGTTCAAATGGTCCAGTCCATTCCCTCTGTTTGCAGACGCACCATACGGGCATATATCCCCTGCTGTTCCATCAATTCCTGCGGCGCCCCCTGCTCCGCCACTTTCCCATCTGCCAATACGACGATTTTGTCTGCCCCTGCGACCGTACGCATTCTATGTGCGATCACCAAGACGGTTTTTTGCTGAATCAATCTGGATAATGCTGATTGAATCGACGTTTCATTCTCCACATCTAAAGATGCAGTAGCCTCATCCAATAAAATAATGGGCGCATCTTTCAGAAAAGCTCTGGCGATGGAGATTCTCTGCCGTTCTCCACCAGATAATGCGCAGCCATTTTCCCCAATCTGACTGTTCCATTGATCCGGCAGTTTTTCCACGAATTCATCGCAATGCGCCAGTTTTGCCGCTGCAATGACCTCCGCATCTGTTGCATCTTTACGCCCAATCCGAATGTTTTCCAACACGGACTGATCAAATAATGTCACATCTTGAAATACGATTGCGTACATGGAAAGCAATGTTTCCGGATCGATTTGAGAAACATCCATGCCGCCTACCGTAATCTTTCCTTGACTCGCATCCCAAAACCGCGCTGCCAAACGCGTCACTGTGGTTTTGCCGCCGCCGGACGGACCCACCAACGCCGTAACTTCTCCTTGCTTCGCAGTAAAGCTGACATCCTGCAACACAGCCTCTCCATCTCCGTAGGCAAAGCCCACCTGATCAAATACCACATCATATCCCTGCGGATGCATCTCAGTTGTGCCTTTTTGTATCGGATATTCCAAAATTTCATTCATCCTAGCAATATTCGTACGTGTACTGATGACTGCTGCTAAATTCTGCAGCGCTCCCTGTAATGGATCATACACCCGAGAAACCACCAATAAAAACATAAAAAAGGTCAGCACATCCAATGTTCCTTGTATCAACAAAATGGAACCTACCAATGCCGTTGTCGCAATGCCTAATTTCAGCAGCAGCGTGGCAGAAACCACAAACACCGCCGTTCCAAACTCGCTGACTACCGCTCGACGCTCCACTGCTTTGATTTTCTTCTGCAGCCCCACCAAATAGTTTTCTTCCGCATTGCAGGATTTGAGATCCCGCACCGTTTCAATGCATTCCTGAATCCCATCCGCACATGCCATCTTCGCAGCCATTGATTTTTCATTCAGCCTCTCTTGTATCCGTGCAGAGAACCATACGATCGCAAAGGAAACCGGCATCACCCATAAGGCCGCAATCGCCATCCTCCAATCCATCGCCAATAAACCGATGGCAACCACTGTTGTTGAGATCATTGCACCGCACAACTCCGGAATGAAGTGGGAAAAACTTTGTTCCAAAAAGGTGCAGTCCGCCATGATCGTACTGGTCAGATCTGCTAAATCTTTTTTTCCGAAAAATGCCAGCGGTATCTTCCGTAATCTTTCCGCCAAAGAAATCCGCCGCACACCGCTTTCTCGATACGTTGCAAAATACGTCGCGTTATATTGCCACCATGTTGCAGCCATCATCAAACCAATGCAGATCAGGCAGCCAATCCCGTACCATAACACACGGTCCGCCGCCACACCGCCTTGCATCAAATCCCTGACCAACAAATACAGCAGCCCAACCGGCGGCAGAAACGTCAAATTCTGCGCAACACAGGCAATGCATCCCTGCACCAAGTCCTTTGCTCCCTGTTCGGACAACGCATATTTTTTTTGCAGTTTCTGGATCATTCCATTCCCTCCTTTGACACTTTCCATTGTACAGACTGTTGATATTCCTGCCACATTCTAGCAAACACGCCATCTTGCTGCAGCAACTGTTCACACGTGCCAGATTCCGAAATTTTCCCGTTTTCCAATACATAAATTTGATCTGCATGCACCACCGTTGACAAACGATGCGCGATCATCAATACGGTTTTGCCCTTTGCCAACTCTTGCAGCGCCTGCTGTACCCGCACTTCATTATCTGGATCCGCAAATGCAGTCGCCTCATCCAAAATCAGAATCGGTGTGTTTTTCAGCATCACACGGGCAATGGCAATCCTTTGCTGCTCCCCTCCCGATAAATACACACCTTTTGTCCCAATCACCGTATCCACCCCATTTGGGAATTTTTCCAGAATATCCATGCATTGCGCTGCCCGTAATGCATCCATCACCTGTTCTCTGCTGGCCTTCGGATTTCCCATCCGCACATTTTCCAAAATAGAAGTTTTCAGCAAGCGACTATCCTGAAATACAAAAGATACCGTATCCATCAATGTTTTCTTTGGTATTTGCCGAATCTCCACGCCGCCGATGAAAATCTTTCCTTTCTGTAGTTCAAAAAATCCGGAAATGAGCCCAGCGAGCGTCGTTTTACCTCCGCCGGACGGACCTACCAGCGCTACCGTCTGTCCGGCATCTACAGCAAGAGAAATATGCCGAATGACATCGTCTGCATGGTCATAATGAAACGAAACATCCTCCAATACCACAGAGGCATCTTTTGGCATGTCGCCGCTTTCCGGATCCACCGCCGCCCGTTCCTGCAGCACACTGTCCATCCGCTGCAATGCATCATCCACAATCATTGCATTTTCACTTTGAAACATGATTCTCGTCAACGACAAAGAAATCACTGGCGTAATGATGATATAAAAGATCAAATTCAGCAAAAATTCCAGTTCTACCCCATTTCCGGTCAAGAATATCCCTGCTGCAATCAGGAATACAAATACACTGTTGATTGCCGTTGTATAAAACAACATTGGCGTCCGCAGTTCCTTGGTGTATGCGATGACCCATACCCCGTAACGATCAATCGAATTCTTAAATTTTTGAAACGAAAAAATGGTCTGTCCAAATGTTTTCACTACCGGAATGCCGCGCACATACTCCACTGCCTGATTGGACATATCTTCCAGTGCATTTTGATATTCTGCCATTTTCTGCTGCATCTTTGCTCCAGTCATACGCATCATGATCAAAAACCCCAAAGCAACCGGAATCAAACTCAAAATACCCAATCTCCAATCAAATGCCAGCAGCAGTACCAACAACCCGCATGGTGTTGCAATCGCGCCCGCTTTATCCGGCAGTTGATGTGCCAGATAGGTTTCCGTAGACGCACTGGTTTCATTGACAATTTTGCGTAATTTTCCACTGCCAAACCGCTCTGTCACTCCAATGGGCAGACGAACAATCTGTGTCATCAACGCCATCCGCAGGTTGGACGCAATGCGAAATGCTGCAATATGTGAGCACATCAGGGCGGCAATATAAACCAGTACGGAAAGCACTGCAAATCCAACCGCCATCCAACCATTGTGCATCACTGTCTGTGCCTGTGCAAAGTCCGGCGCTACTTCCAGCACCTCTTTCATGATCTTCCATAGATACCAGAACGGCACCAATGCAAGGAGCGCGCTGGCAGCAGATAAGATCCACGATGCATAGCTAAGATAACGGAATCCGCCTGCATATCCCATCAATCTGAACAAATTCGACTGCTTTTTCAAGAAAATCCCTCCTTTGTTTTTTAGTTAGCATAAGCTAACTTATATGAAAAAATGATGGAGCTTATAGCCCCATAATTTTTTTCCATCCCGCCGTATAAAATATGTTTAATTCCCGCGTGAATGCAATGGCTTGCTCCAACGGCATTTCGTGAACCACAATTTCAAAAAAACCACTGAACATAGCACTAACTAAAATATGCTCTAACCATGGATCCCATTTTGGCACTGTATAACCCAAATCGCGCAGTACCTGCATAAATTGATGCGTGGCTTCCACTTCCATTTCTGAAAGTTCATGAATAAACTGTTCGTATTTCGTTCCCTGCGCACAACACAGCAACAAACGGAACGCATCAAACTGGTCATAGATATCATACACCAACGCCTCCATCGCATTGGCTGATAGGATGCCCAAATGACGCAACTGTTCCTCCTGCGGCAATTGTGCGAAGCGATCCTGCGCATCTTGGAATACGCGCATAAAGGTCTGGTATGCCTCCTGCACCAATGCCTCAAAGAGATCTTCTTTGCTTTGATAATATCCATAAACAGCACCCGTGGTCACGCCTGCCCGCTTTGCAATTTTACGCAGAGATGAGCCTTGAAATCCATTTTCTAAAAACTCTTGTTTTCCAGCTTCTAAAATCAGCTCCTGTGTCGTTGATTCTCGCTGCATATACTCCTCGCTTTCAAATATAACAGCGTTATATAACACTGTTATTATTATATTCCGCCTACTATATTCTGTCAAGTACCTCTATCCTAAAAATCTCATTGCGATACATCCATTCCATATCCCCTTTTTCCCTGCTGCCTATTTTTTCCGCGCATCAGCCGCCTCTTCTGGGGTAAATAAGGCATCCACCGTTGTTTGCAGTACCCGCGCCAGTTGAAATGCCAAAGATAATGTGGGATCATACTTTTGGTTCTCAATGGCATTGATGGTTTGACGAGAAACTCCGCATGCTTTTGCCAGCGCTTCCTGCGAAAGGTCTGCCTGCTTTCTTTTTTCCCGAATGCTGTTTTTCATGGTTCAATCTCCATATTTCCGTTTGAAAAATAAAAGAAACAAAAAGTACATGGTCGCTGCAGTCGTCAACGTTGTGAATGGGTTCATCCCCTCATATTCCTGCCGGATGCAGTTTTCCACAATACAAAAGACGAAAGACCCCACCATGCCGCCGAACGCAGCGGTACTGGCTTTCCAAACAATCATTTGCCGTCTTTCATCTCCCGGCCGGATCAGGGATACCAACAGCGCAATGTCCAGCACGACCACAAAAGCCAGAAAAATTCCCGCAAACAGCATATCCTTCCCTCCTTCTTGCAAGCGCCAAAATGTCAAATTTCTTTTACATTTTTATCCTACCACAGCCATACCAAAATGTCAAATTCTTTTTACATTTTTCTTGCATCAGTAATCCACTCGGATATGCACAGACACGGAAATGTCTCCCAGAGAGAAAAAATGACAGGACACCCTTTCGAGGGCATCCTGTCGCTTGATTTTCCGATACGTTTATTTTTTTGTTACTTTCAGACGCGCCATCGCTCTTGCCAATGCCGCCTGCGTATGGTAATACTCTTTCATACTCTGCCGCTGACGCAGCTTTTCCTGTGCACGCGCTTTCGCCAGCTCCGCACGCTTGACATCAATTTCTTCCGGCAATTCCGCTGCATCCACCAACAGATTCACATATTCCGGCATAATCTCTACAAAGCCTTCTGTTACGGCGGCATTATGCCACACACCATCTATCTGATAGCGCAGCTCTCCGGGATGGATGGTCGTTACGGTACTTTCGTGTCCAGCCATAATACCCATCTCTCCATCAATCGCCGGAATAATCAACAGCTCGCAAGGACCCATGTAAAATGGCTTATCACTGGCTACGATTTTCAAATCAAATGTTTTTGCCATACTTCACCACGTCCTTATCCCAACTTCGCCGCTTTTTCTTTCACTTCCTCTATGGTACCAACCATAAAGAACGCTTCTTCCGGATACTCATCCATCTCTCCATTGATGATTGCTTGGAACCCTTTGATGGTTTCTTCCAGCGGGACGTACTTGCCTGTCATCCCGGTAAAGTTTTCTGCCACAGAAAAGGGCTGGGAAAGGAATTTCTGGATTTTTCTGGCGCGATACACACTCAGTTTATCTTCTTCATCCAATTCTTCCATACCCAAAATAGAAATAATATCCTGAAGTTCCTTATATTTCTGAAGCAATTCCTGTGTTCTTCTTGCTGTTTGATAATGCTCTTCCCCTACAATGTCTGGTTCCAGAATACGGGAGGTGGATTCCAGCGGGTCAACTGCGGGATAAATTCCCTGTTCCACAATTTTTCTGGATAGTACCGTTGTTGCATCCAAATGGGAGAATGTTGTTGCAGGCGCCGGGTCTGTCAAGTCATCGGCAGGTACGTATACCGCCTGCACTGATGTGATAGAACCATTTTTCGTAGAAGCAATTCTTTCCTGCAATGCCCCAACGTCGTTAGACAATGTCGGCTGATAGCCCACCGCGGAAGGCATACGCCCCAGCAATGCAGAAACTTCCGAACCTGCCTGAATAAAACGGAATATATTATCAATAAACAACAGGACATCTCGGTGTTCTTTGTCCCGGAAATATTCTGCCATGGTCAACCCGGTCTGTGCCACACGCATTCTGGATCCGGGCGGCTCATTCATCTGTCCAAACACCAGCGCCGTTTTTTCAATAACACCGGATTCTTTCATCTCATGCCACAGATCGTTCCCTTCTCTGGAACGCTCTCCCACGCCAGTGAAGATGGAATATCCGCCATGCTCCGTTGCAATATTATGAATCAGTTCCTGAATCAGCACGGTTTTCCCTACCCCTGCACCGCCAAACAGACCGATTTTACCGCCTTTTGCATAGGGCGCCAGCAAGTCAATGACTTTAATACCCGTTTCAAATATCTCTACCGCGGGACTCTGTTCCTCAAAAGAGGGCGGCTCTCTATGAATAGACCACTTTTCTGCCCATTCTTTCTGTTCTTCGCCATCTATGGTTTCGCCCTGCATATTAAACATTCTGCCCAGAACTTCTTTGCCAACCGGCACACGAACCGGTCCGCCGGTTGCCGTTACCGTATGTTCTTTTGACAAACCTTCGCTGGACGCCATCATAATACAGCGTACTACATTGCCGCCCAAATGCTGCGCTACTTCCATTACAGCCGTTTTGCCGTTGAACTCCACAGTCAGCGCATCCCGAATGGCAGGAAGGATTCCTTCTTCAAATTCTACGTCTACAACAGGTCCTGAAATCTGCACGATTTTCCCTGTTTCCATTTTGTATTCCTCCTTTTGCCGTATCATGTATCAAAACTCTGGCTGCCGCCTACAATTTCATTCATTTCCTGCGTGATTGCCGCCTGTCTGGCACGGTTATACGCCAAAGACAATTCCGACAGTACATCATCCGCACTCTTCGTTGCCGCATCCATCGCCATCATACGGCTGTTCTGCTCGCTGGAAAAAGACTCAATCAATGCGCTGAACACCAATCCGCGTACATAGTTTGGCACCAAATGATCCATAACCTCATCCACAGAAGGGGAAAACACCGTTGTCTGGCTGTATTTGTCTTGCTGTGCATCTTCAAACCGATGCTTTTCCAACGGCAGTATTTTCATGATCTCCGGATTGGATACCATCGGAGAAATGCTTCTGGTATACACCAAATAAACATCATCCAAATATCCTTCTACAAATAGATCAATCAGCACTTCCGAAATTGTACCAGCCCGATGAATATTCGGATTCTGCGCTGTATACAAAAATTCATTTTCCACGTGATAGCCCTTTTTTTCAAAATACCGCCGTCCCACTTCGCCAACCACAAACAGGGAATGGGATTCATCATTGAGAACACGCTTTTCCGCCAACTTAATCACATTATGGTTATAAGCGCCGCAAAGCCCCTTATCTCCCGTAATCACCAAATAGCCCTCGTTGCGTTTTGCTTTTTTTTCTCTTCGGTCAAAGAAAATATGTTCCAGCGAGGGGGTATGTTCAATAATTGCGGATATGGTAGATTCCAAGAGCGAAAAATACGGTGCCGTATTGTCATGCGCTTTTTTTGCCTTTTTCAGCTTCGAGGAAGAGATCAGATACATGGCATTTGTCATCTTTCTGGTATCCTGAATACTATGAATACGGTCTTGTATTTCTTTTACGCTTGCCATAATCCCTTCACCTGCTCTTTGTAAGCCTGCGCAATCCGCAGAATTTCCGCCTGCATATCATCATCGCAGACCTTCGTTGTCATAATGCTGTCACAAATCTCTTTGTGTTCCGTTACAAAATGATTCAACAAACCAGTCCGGAATTCCCAAAGCTTCCGTGCCGGAATATCAACCATCAGCTTATTTTGTGCTGCGCATAATGTAATGATTTGTTCATACAGCTTCATTGGTCTGCATGTAGGCTGTTTTAATACTTCAATCAAAGACTTGCCATAGCGCAGCAATTCTTTGGTCGATGGATCCAGATCAGAACTAAACTGTGTGAATACTTCCATTTCACGGTACTGCGCCAAGTCAATACGCAGGTTTCCGCTGACTTTCTTCATTGCTTTGGTCTGCGCCGCACCACCAACCCTAGATACGGACAAACCAACATTCACTGCCGGACGAATCCCCGCAAAAAACAGATTGCTTTCCAAGAAAATCTGACCGTCGGTAATAGAAATAACATTCGTCGGAATATATGCGGAAATATCGCCCGCCAATGTTTCAATGATCGGCAGCGCCGTCATAGAACCACCGCCGTGTTCCTGGCTCAAATGACAGGAACGTTCCAGCAATCTGGAATGCAGATAGAATACATCACCGGGATATGCTTCCCGCCCGGGCGGACGTTTCAGCAACAGCGATATGGTACGGTAAGCCACCGCATGCTTCGATAAATCATCATACACAATCAGGACATCCTTCCCCTTGCGCATAAAAAATTCACCAATGGTTGTTCCTGTATATGGTGCAATATACTGCAGCGGCGCCGGGTCGCTGGCAGATGCGGAAACGACAATGGAATATTCCATAGCGCCATATTTGTTCAGCGTTGTCACCAAATTTGCAATCGTCGAAGCTTTTTGCCCAATCCCTACATAAATACAGATGACGTCCTGTCCTTTCTGATTCAGGATGGTATCTATCGCAATGGATGTTTTTCCGGTCTGTCTGTCACCAATAATCAATTCTCTCTGTCCTCTGCCGATTGGGAACATTGCGTCAATCGCAAGAATCCCTGTTTGCAGCGGTTGATTGACTGGTTCTCTGGAAATAATATCCGGCGCTTCCTGCTCTACAGGCAAAAATGCTTCTTCTTCCACAGGACCTTTGCCGTCAATCGGTTTACCCAAACCGTCTACAACACGCCCCAGTATGCCTTCTCCGACAGAAACGCCTGCCCGCTGTTTTGTGCGGTATGCCTGTGAACCCTCTTTTACATTAACGTCAGAAGCAAATAAAATGCATCCAACCGTCTTACGTTCTACTTTTTGCACCATGCCTCTTACTTCATGGTCAAACAAAATAATTTCACCATACATTGCGTTTTCCAAGCCATATACGGTTGCAATCCCGTCTCCCACCTGAATGACGGTACCTGTTTCTCTGATATCTGTTTTTACTTCATAATTCCCGATTTCCTGCTCCAAAACGGAAACAATTTCCTCCGGTTTCAAAGGATTCACGTTCTCACCCCCTGTATCAATCGTCCTCGCAGCATTGCGATACTATTCTTTACACTTCTGTCATACCGTCTGTTACCGCATTGAATGACAATGCCGCCTATCAAAGACGGATCTTCCCGCAGTTCCAAGCGCATCTGACGCTTGCCTTCTTTTTTGCACAACATGTTCCGAATGGCTTCCAATTGTGCCTCTTCCGGCATTTGCACATAGTATAATACCGCGCTTCCCACACCTTCTTTTTCCCAATACAGTGTTTCGAACGCTTCTAATATTGCAAACACTTCCGGCATTCTGTCTCTTTTGGATAATACATCTAAGAAATGCGCGATTGTCCCATCAAACACGCGGAAAATCAGCTTATGTTTCTCCCGCTTTGATATCGCAGGGCTGCATAAGCTGTCAAACAGAACCGTATGTTCGCGCAGCAGCGCCTGACACTGCTGCGCCTCTTCCAATGAAATGTGCTGCTGCTTCAACAGGGCTTTTGCGTATATCTCCGCTGTCTGCGTCTGTATCATACTTTTTCACCTGCTTCCGCAAGGAACGCATCCACCATTTTTTTGTTTTCTTCTTTATCCACCGTACTGCCGGCAACTTTCTGCGCTGCCAATAATACCATATCGGCAGCATTTCTCTGGATATCGCGTATTGCTCTTTCGCGTTCTTCCTGTATCGCCTGATCGGCACGCTTTCGAATTTCCTGTGCATCCATTTTCGCTGCGTCTATCATGGCGTCGTATTCTTTTTGCGCATGTTCTTGCGCCTGCGCCAGCAAAGCGTCTGCTTTTTTTTGTGCGTCGCCCATGGTTTCCTCATAACGCTGCTTCATACTCTCTGCCTCGCTTTTTGCAGTACTGGCATCCGCCAAAGACTGGCTGATGATTTCCTGCCGCTTTTGCATCACGCTATGCACCGGTTTGAACAAGAAGATCCGCAAAACCCAATAGGTGATGATTAGGTTCACGAAGATCCAGATGATATTTGCATCTAATGTAAGCATAAGGATTCCTCCTTATCATCCAAAGAACATAATAATCATAATCGCGATAACCAACCCATAAATCGCTGTGGATTCTGCCAGCGCACAGCCCAACAGCAAAATCTTATTGATATCCCCTTTTGCTTCCGGCTGTCTTGCAACTGCTTCTGCCGCTCTACTTGTCGCAATACCAATCCCAATACCGGCACCTGCACAAGCCAATACCGCAATCCCTGCGCCTACTGCAACCAAACCATCCATAATCATTCTTCCTCACTTTCTGTTTTTTTTAATCCAATGATTCCTTCATAAATAATGCTGTCAAAAATACGAAAATATATGCCTGAAGCAGTCCGTCAAAAATATCAAAATATAAGCTCAGTGGAATCGGTACAATCAATGGCGCTACCATACGCACCAACTCAATAACCACAAATCCGCCAAGCATATTGCCAAACAGACGCATGCATAACGACAACGGACGAATGACGATTTCCAAAACGTTCAGCGGTGCAATCATCGGCATCGGCTCCGCAAAACTTTTGATAAATCCTTTCGCTCCTTTTTTTCGTATTCCTGCATACTCGATCAAGAATATGCTGATCAATGCCAACCCAACCGTTACGTTCAGGTCTTTTGTGGGAGGTGCCATCCCTACCAGCCCTACCAGATTGGAAAAACAGATATACACCGCCATGGTTTCCAAAATCGGAATATATCGCTTTCCTTCTTCTCCAAGAATTTCACCGAAGAAGTTGTGCAGCCAACTTACTGCCATCTCCAGCACAAGCTGCCGTTTTCCTGTCGGTACAATCTGCAAATTTCTGGTGCACAAAAAACAAACCACTGCCAAAAAGGCAATGACCAGCCAACTCACCGCAGCAGATTCCGGCACAGGAATCCCACCAAAAATTGGTATTTCGAAACTGATATGATAATTCAGTTTCTCCATCAACTCCTGTGACAATGCCTCCAAATTCCATCACCTGCCTTTGTCTTACATTCATTTTTTACTTGTTTAAACGTTTCAATTCCTTCCTTAAACGAGTTAAAGTTTAGCCCTTTTTTCGTATTCTGTCAAGTATGCCATTCGACCATTCCTGCATCTGCTTTTCATCATTTTCCGAGGATTTCCGCGTATACTGCATGATTCCGCATACGCAAAAAGAGTGAAATAACGTCATTTTTTTCAAATATTTTCGGTTTCTTTTCTTATTTTATTGTTTATGTTGCCCAATATCAATCGTTCACACATCATTGACATTCCCAGAATACCTTGTATAATAATAGGTAATAAATCTATACAATTTCTTAACACATCTACCGATTTTGTTCAGGTTCAATCTCATCGAATTATGAAGGAGATGGTATTTATTTATCCAAAAGTTACAATGCGGGACGTAGCCGCGCATGCCGGCGTTTCCATCGCTACCGTCTCCAATGTCATCAATCACACCAAACCTGTTTCAACGGATACCCAATCGCGTGTATTGCAGGCAATCGCTGATTTGAATTATCATCCGGATAAAACGGCGCAGGGATTCAAAACCGGTCGTAAATATACCATTGGGCTAATTGTTCCAAATATCAGCAGCAGCTTTTTTGCTTCTTTTATCGCCCATATCGAATCTACATTGCAGGAACGGAATTATCAGGTGTTGATCGCCAACACGCATGAAGACCCAGAGCGCGAAACAGACAGCATTCGATTGCTCACCTCCGGTATGGTAGATGGGCTAATCATCGCCTCTTCTCTGACGGACTATCCACAATTACAACCATTTCTGGCGCAAAAAAAAACATTTCCCGTTGTATTTTTGGAACGTTCCATCCATAACTGCCCCTTTGATTCGGTACGAATCTCAGATTATCATGCCATTTTGCAAAATATGGACTATCTGATTGCCAATGGGCATCGTCATATCGGATTTTTATATGGCGTCACGACCATCAGCCCGGCTCTGGAACGATTGAAGGCCTATCAAAATGCACTGCAAAAACACCATATTCCATTTCGAGAATCTTATGTAAAACATGCGCCAAGTCATACGTTCCCCGCTGTTGATACATTGATACAGGAGGGTTGTACCGCAATCGTTGCTGCTACCAATAAAGTGACCATGGATACCATGATGTATTTTCTGAACCATGATATTTCCATCCAACAGGAAATTCAGCTATCCGGCTTTTTTAACGAAGACTATATCACTGCCAATTTGAATAGTATGCCGCTGATTCTGCATCCCATACGAGAATTGGCAGAGCAAGCCATTCAGCTGTTGTTTCGCCGTATGGAATATCCAAATGAACCAATACAAAGTATTGTTTTGCCAGGGCGTTTTGTGCCGCCGGAAAACGATTGCTTTCGTGCTTGTCTTTCCAAATGATTGCATCAAATATCGGTTTTTCAAAAGGAACTGCCCTTCCAAACAGTTCCTTTTCCATTTAACCAACAAGTTCTTGACCAAAATTTGCAGCGTTCTACGAATTCAGCAAAAAAGCAGGGTACCTGTATCCAACACATGCTCCCTGCTTTTCTTTGTATACGGAAGTGCTTCCGAACATATCTGCTTTTTCTTGTTCTGATTCTTCTCCTAAATGACAAGCCTTCTATCTGCATCCACCCATCCCGATGGGATTCATCTATTCACTGCCAACCGCAGCATTTTTTGAATCATTTCGGATGCGTCATACCTTTTGTATCCAGAAAATACTTTCGATTATAGGAAACTGCCCGGTCATTGGGCTTAAACATCGCGGCCAGTTCATTATAAGATTCTGCTTTTTCCCTTTTGCCCATCCGGTCATAACAAACACAAAGCTGAATACACGGCAAATATCCATAACAATCTTCCTGAATAAAGCCGCCGCCATGTTCCCGTTTTTCCGCACGTAAAGCAGTTTCATACCAAAACGCTGCCTGTTTCCATGCCCTCTGGTCAAAATATACCCGTCCAATGGCACAGCAGGTTTCTGCACGCGGCAAATCCAACAAGAAACTGCGGTAGAGCGCATCCAGCTGTTTCGTCCATTTTCCAAGATGACCGTAACATTCCGCCAATTGTCGGTATGCTTCCAATTGATTTTCGATCCAAGCTCCCTCTTGCTGCACAAATGCTTCCAATACCTCTACTGCCTCCTCATAACGCTGATGATAGTACAACTCTCTGCCATAATAATACTGCTCCCTAGGGGAAAGGGTACATCCTTCTTCCAGCATTTTCTCGTAAATACGTAAATTGCGATCTGTGTCATACGCTTTTTCTTTATGATGCTCCACATGAATTTCTTCATATATAATATTGCCATACGGTGTAATCACCTCGTGTACCCGACCTTCCCACATTGGTCTGCCGGTATTTTTCACCACGCGTTCCCGATAATAGGAAAAGGTTGCCTTTCCGTTCTCATCAAAGGACACGTCATAAGGCATCATAACGACGTCCGCATTGGTTTCGTCTAACCGCTGTTTCAAATCCAGCATTTTTTTCTGTTCTGTTTCTTGCAAGGTATCATCCGCATCCAACCACATACAATACGCGTGATGCGCTTTGGAAAATGCAAAGTTTCTCGCTGCTGCAAAATCATCTGTCCACGCAAAATCATATACTTGCGTGGCATACTGCGCGGCAATCTCCTTCGTTCGATCTGTAGATCCCGTATCTACCACAATGATTTCATCCGCAAAATTTTTTGCGCACCGCAGGCATCGCTCCAATGTCTGTTCTTCATTCTTTACAATCATGCAAAGGCTAATCGCTGCCATACTATCCCTCCGCCACAAAGTGCTTTTCTGCCATTTTATGCAAAAAGCACGCTTTTTTTGCCTGTATCCCGGAAAAAGAATCGGTTCTCTGAAACAGTTGCAGCCTGCGCTTTTTTTGTGATTTAACCGCTGTTGTGCACACACAGCCAGCTGCCCGTTTCCAAGTTACATATCTCCTTCCTCTTTATGGTCATTTTGCACCGAAAGCATCTCTGCTTGACTGTTTTTCCTATGTCTCTTTCTGCCGCAGATCAAAAAAAGTGCGGCTTCGCCATCGCTTTGCCACACTTCTTTCTTCTCCATTCTTTCCCGTTTTTCCTGCGGGACGGTCAAGAAACATCCACAACATGTGCTGCTGCATCTTGTTTCCGCTTTTCTTCCAAACTTTTCTGTAAAACCATATCCTTGACTTTCATCAAACGGGTCGTGCTTGCACGTTCATTTTCTTCCAATTTCATCGCAATAAACTTAATGGTCTCCTGATAATTGGGAATCATGACATTCTCCAGTGCATTCACCCGCCGCCGCGTATGCTCGATTTCCTGTGCCAATAGCTGTGCTGTTTTTTCACTTTCCGCCAAACGCAGCAAGGGTTCCATGGCGTCGGAAAATGCATTCATCGCACGATCCAGTTCACCAGAAGTAAACGCCATCCCATAGGGATAAATATCTCCGCTGCCTTCTTCTTTCTGGAAATCAAACACCGGTACGTGTACGCTCATAATATTGCGCTTTTTCACTCGAACGGATACTGCCTGCTGCGGGATCAGCAGGGCTTCCGCCAATGTGCTTTCACTCATGACCGCCCGGGCAATGATGAAATTCTGATACGCCTGCTCCAGCGCCGTTTCTGCTTCTTCGCGCAGGCGTTTGTTTTCCCGTACAATTTCCAGAAATTGCTTCATCAGTTCATCTAATTTGTCCTTGAGCAGCTTATGCCCTCTGGTAGCGGTTTTGAGCTGGCGTTTGAGTCTTGTCATTTCCATTCGGGTGGGATTGACATTCAATTTCGCCATGTTTCATCACTCCTCATCCGCCAGGTATTTTTCCAGATATTCATCCCGGATTCGTTTCAATTCACCCTTTGGCAGCATCCGCAGCAATTTCCATCCGGTATCCAATGTCTGCTCGATGGTACGCTCCGTTTGAAATCCCTGGGAAACATACTCTTTTTCAAATTCATCTGCAAATTTCGCATACATCAAATCAATATCGGATAATGCGCTTTCTCCCAGAATCGCCATCAGTTCTTTTGCATCTTTCCCTCTGGAATATGCCGCAAACAGCTGATTCATGGTATCCGCATGGTCTTCCCTGGTCTTGCCTTTTCCAATTCCCTTATCTTTCAAACGAGACAGAGAGGGCAGCACATCAATGGGCGGCTGTATGCCCTTTTTATACAAATCACGGCTCAGAATAATCTGACCTTCTGTAATATATCCCGTTAAGTCTGGAATCGGATGTGTTTTATCCTCTTCCGGCATCGTCAAAATGGGAATCATGGTGATAGAACCTGGGTTCCCCTTAATTCTTCCGGCTCGTTCATACATCGTTGCCAAGTCCGTATACAAATATCCGGGATATCCACGACGACCGGGGACTTCTTTCTTCGCTGCCGAAACCTCCCGCAGCGCTTCCGCATAGTTGGTAATGTCCGTGATAATGACTAAGACATGCATTCCTTGGTCAAACGCCAAATACTCCGCCGCAGTCAATGCCATCTTCGGCGTACAGATTCGTTCTACTGCCGGGTCATTTGCCAGATTGACAAACACCACGGAACGGTCAATGGCGCCCGTCTGGCGGAAGTCATTGATGAAGAATTCCGCGTCTTCAAACGTAATCCCTACCGCAGCAAACACAACCGCGAATTTGGAGTCCGTCCCTCTTACCTTTGCTTGTCTGGCGATCTGTACCGCCAAATTTGCATGAGGCAGACCGGATGCGGAAAAAATCGGAAGTTTTTGTCCGCGCACCAGTGTATTCAGACCATCAATGGCAGAAACTCCTGTTTGAATAAATTCTGCCGGGTATTCCCTTGCAGCCGGATTCAGCGGCGCGCCATTGATATCCAAGCGCTTTTCCGGTATGATTTCCGGACCGCCGTCAATGGGCTTTCCCATCCCGCTGAAAACACGTCCCAAAATATCCGGCGAAACGCCAAAGTCCAGACTTTTGCCCAAAAACCGCACTTTACTGTTGGATAAATTGATTCCGGTTGCACTTTCAAACAACTGTACCAACGCCGTATCTCCATTGACTTCCAAAACCTTACATCTTCTGACTTCTCCATTGGCTAATTCAATTTCACCCAACTCATCGTATTTGACGCCTTCCACGCCAGATACAACCATCAGAGGACCTGCAACTTCCTGAATGGAACGGTATTCCTTTATCATCATTCCTCAGCCCCCTTTTTCATGAGTTCTCTCACTTCTTGTTTCATATCTGCTTCGATTTCATCGTAACTTTTATCCACATTCGGCTCTTCGATATATTTCGCGCGACCAATCCGCTCCACCACGTCCAGCTTCGTAATCTTCTGGATGGGCACGCCCTGTTTGATTGCCTCTCCCGCTTCGTGATAGAACGTCAGAATCAGCTTCAGCATCCGATACTGTTTGTGCAAAGACGTATACGTATCCACCTCGTGGAAGGAGTTCTGATGCAAAAAGTCCTCCCGAATGGAACGTGCTGTTTCCAAAATCAGTCTGTCGCTGTGCGAGAGCGAATCCACCCCGACCAACTGGACAATTTCCTGAAGTTCCGCTTCTGTTTGCAGCAAACGCATGGCCAAGGTTCGTTGTTGGGAGAAATGGGGGTCTACATTCCGGTCTGCCCATTCATCCACTTTATCTTGATACAGAGAATAACTGGTCAGCCAGTTGATTGCAGGGAAATGCCGTTTATATGCCAAAGACGAATCCAATCCCCAGAACACTTTGACAATCCGGAGCGTTGCCTGAGAAACCGGCTCGGAAGTATCACCGCCTGGAGGAGACACCGCGCCAATGGCTGTCAAGGTACCCATTCTGCCATCATTTCCCAAACAAACAACGCGCCCTGCCCTTTCATAAAATTGCGCCAGTCTGGAACCCAAATAGGCAGGATATCCTTCTTCCCCCGGCATTTCTTCCAAACGCCCGGACATTTCACGCAGCGCTTCCGCCCAGCGGGAGGTGGAATCTGCCATCAGCGCCACACTATACCCCATATCGCGGAAAAATTCCGCAATCGTAATCCCGGTATAAATGGAAGCTTCTCTGGCTGCCACAGGCATATCCGACGTATTGGCAATCAGTACCGTCCGCTGCATCAAAGATTCTCCGGTGCGCGGGTCCTTCAATTCCGGGAATTCATTCAAAACGTCTGTCATTTCATTCCCGCGTTCTCCGCATCCGATATATACCACGATATCCGCATCCGCCCATTTTGCCAGCTGATGCTGTGTAACTGTTTTTCCGCTGCCAAAAGGACCCGGGATTGCCGCAACACCGCCTTTTGTAATGGGAAAAAACGTGTCAATCACGCGCTGCCCCGTCACCAGCAGGGCATCCGGCGTTTCTTTCACTTTATATGGCCTTTCTCTGCGTACCGGACATTTCTGCATCAGGGTCAGTTCAATGTCTTCGCCTTTGTCATCCGTCAAAATACAAACGGTTTCTTCTACCGTAAACTCACCGATATAAATTTCTTTGATGGTACCTTTGATGCCATAAGGAACCATAATCCGACATTCCACAACCGCCGTTTCCTGTACGGTACCAATGATATCTCCTGCTTCTACCAGTTCTCCCGTCTGTCTGGCAGGTTCGAATTTCCATTTTTTCTCTCTGTCCAAAGAAGGTGCCTCAATCCCCTTGTGGATATTGGTACCGCTGATCTCATACATCTTTTCCAACGGGCGCTGGATTCCGTCATAAATGGTGGAAATCAATCCAGGTCCCAGTTCCACACTCATGGGCATCCCCGTTGAAACCACTGCTTCCCCGGGTCCCAAACCGGATGTTTCTTCATATACCTGAATAGAAGCCCGATCTCCATGCATTTCGATGATTTCTCCAATCAAATGCTTGTCGGATACGCGCACCACGTCGAACATATTGGCTTCCCGCATATTCTCCGCAATGACCAACGGTCCCGACACTTTTACGATTGTGCCTTCTTTCATATTCTCATTCACCTACCATCTCACTCACTAAACAGGATATCCGCACCGATTGCGCGTTTTGCGGATTCCCTCACTTCGTTCATGCCAAGTCCCATGCTGCCGCCGATACCGGGAATCACAATAATCGCCGGCAGCTCCATATCTTTGTACCGCGCAATGCTGTCTCCCGCCTGCAGGCTCGCCTCTTCCGTAATATAAATGATGGCATATTCCTTTTCTGCCAGCCGATGGATATTTTTCTTTACTTCTTCCGCATCATACGCGGGAAAAATATCAATCCCAAGGGCGAGGAAGCCCATAATACTGTCTTTATCACCGATAATCCCTATCTTAGACATATCCTTCCCTCACCCTTTCTTTGATTACATCCACATCAATTTGATGCAGTTTACAGGTCAAAATAATCCGGACGCATTTTGCTTCCGTTTCCTTTGCCAAAATATAAGCCACAACCGGTTCCGGTGTCAGGGTCTTATATTTCGCCTCTTTGATATACTCCATCAAATAATCGTCACAAGCTTTCTCAAAAGCCGTAAATCCCTGTTCCATATGCTGTTCGCAAAAAGCGCCATATGCCGTTTCTTTCAAAACAGTGCGCATATTTTCTTCCCGATAGGCTCTGGAGAACAACGGGATTCGGATCTCGCCTCCCGGTACATACGCCTCCTCAAACGCCTCAAAGGAGCGCCCCATATGCTTCACGCGCAGCAGAGTTTTCAGATTGGTCAAATCCGCCAGCATCGTCACATATTTCCGTACAAACGGATTCCCCATTTCTGTCGCCCGCTCATCCATGGCGGCAAAACAAGCACGATCCAATATGGTATCAATATACTGACCGTTTTTCGTCTTGGCATACCGCCGAATGGCTTCTTCCACTGCTTCGCCATCAATACTGGGCATATCGGAGTACTTCCGTTCTCGGAATGCTTTCCTTAAGTCCTCCACCGGAATCGTCCCGCCGCGAACCAAAAACCGCTTGTAGTTTGCTCTTAGGATTTCTTCCTTAATCAATACCTTGATATTATGATAGTCGTTTTTATAAAGGAAAATATCAATGAGTGCCTCATCCGGAATCAATTTCGCAACAGACGTATACGTTTCTTCCAAATGGGATTCAATCATTTCCTCAAATTGATGCACATCCTGTATCTGCGTCTTGCCATATGCCGTATCGGAAAGCAGATACAGCGCCTCCTGGGCGCTTTTCGCTTCCGCCATCTGCATCAGCTTCTGCTTGCTCAGCAGCTTATTTTCCATGGAACGCACGCTTGCCACAGCGAAAGGGTAAATTTTATTTTTCGACATTTCTACCCCTCCTTAAAACAGAATCTTTGCCGCTGTAATCTGCATCTCTTCTTTTTGTACCATGATGATTGCTTCAAATGAATAATTATACTCCACATCGCCGTTTTTTACGACAAATCCGCTTTCAATATTTCTGGTTTCTTCCGACAGAACATATCCTTTCTCTCGAATCACATCTGCCAACCGGGCTTTGTCTTTCTGTGCGACAATGATTTCCTTTCCCTGCTCCGGGTCTAAGCGCTCCAGCATGCCGCCGATGACTTCTGCATACTGCACATCGGGGAGCTGTTCCAAGCGTTCTTTGGCCTCTGCGATAACTTCTGCCAGAATCTTTTGTTTTTCTTCCAACAACGCCTTTTTGGCAGCCATCTCTGCACCGGACACTTCTTTGGCATGCGCCTTTCTGGCTTCCTCCTCCGCCTTTTTGCGATAGGATTCCTGCAAACGCAGCGCTTTTACCTCAGCCGCTTTTTGCATCGTTTCCACTTCCTGCCTGCCGCGCGCCAGGATGGCATCCACCTCAGACTCCGCATCGGTCATAATTTTATCAATGATAATCTTACCGTCGTTCATAGGAGTCATACCTCCTTTTTATTCGCACATTACAACTGGATGCTGTTGATCATCAGGAAAGAAATCAACAGCGCCAATACCGCATATGTCTCTACCATTGCCGCAAACAACATCCCTTTTGCCAGCTCGCTGGGGCGTTTCCCTACTAGCATGACGCCGGATGCCGCAGCCTTCCCCTGTGCAATCCCGGAAAGCAGACCAACCAAACCAATGGGCAAGGATGCTGCAAAAATAGATGCGCCCTGCACCACAGACACTTCTACCATACCGTCGCCGCCCAGCAGCCCGACTTTTACCAAAATGATAAATGCAATCAGCAGTCCATAAATCCCCTGGGTACCCGGCAAAGCCTGCAGCAGCAAAACCTGACCGAATTTATTGGGGTCTTCCGAAACAACGCCGGCGGCTGCCTGACCTGCCACACCGACACCAAGAGCGCTTCCGCTTCCGCTTAATGCAGCGGCAATCGCAGCACCAGATAACGCCAATACTTGACCGTTCAATAAGCTATCTACCATCTTCAACATCCTCCTCTATAATTTTTACATACTTCGTCTTTCTTTCAAAGGGACGGAACAGTTTGCCGCCGCCTGTATAAAACTTACCAAAAAATTCCACATACTGCAATCTGCAGGAATGCACAAACGCGCCTAACACATTGATTGCCATATTAAATACCGTACCTGCCAAAAATACCACAATCAATACGAGCGAGCCGAAAATACCGCCGCCTGCCAAGGAACCCAGCGTATTGATGACCTGTGCCAGCACGCCTGTCGCCAATCCCAGCGCCAATAATCTGGAATAAGACAATACATCGGATAAATAGCTGGTAATGCCGTATAAACTGCTCAATCCGCCGACAATTTTGCCAAAGCCTTTCTTTTTCCTGCCGCCGGTTACCAAAATGCCTGCCGCGCCGACAATCGACATATATTTCCCTACAGTTGCCAACGCCGGAGCCAAACTGCCGCCGACACCAAACAATACCAAACCAATCAACAGCACATACCATAATCCAATATCAAAAAGGGCATCCAACGGCTGACCGTCACGGATATACATGTACGCCTGTACACCCATCCCGACGAAAATATGGATCCCGCCCAGAATCAGGGAAAATATCAAAAGTTTCATCGGTTCTTCCAGCGGATTAAACCACAATGGCGAAATAACCAACTCTTTATCAAACATTGTCCTTGCCGCTACCGTAAAGAAATCGCCGAACCATCCGCCAAAGAGCGCGCCCCAAATAAAGGTAGAAATCCCACAGTAAAAGAACATTTTGATCATCCGGTACATCGTGCCTTCCAGCCGGAATTTCTTCAATATCAGCGCACATCCCACGGATAGAATAATGCCGTACGCCGCGTCACTGAGCATCAATCCAAAGAAAATAAAATAAAACGGTGCCAACAGCGCCGTCGGATCAATATCCTGGCGGGACGGCAGGCTATACATGCTGGTGACTCCTTCAAACGGTGTAATGATCCCGTTGTTATGCAGCAAAATCGGAACCTCTTCCTCCGGTTCGGGCTCTGCAATATCGTAATAAAACTCATATCGCGTCAGCAGTTCTTCCACCCGCTCCCTGCTCCATTTGGGCATCCATCCGTCAAAGTAAAACACTGTCTCTGTACTCAACATATCGCCTACGACTTTGGCACGGTCTCTTCTCATACATAAACTGTCGTACAAAAATTCAATATCGTTTTTTCCGCTTGACAGCTCTGCCAGTACAGCTTCTTGCTTACGGATGTTTTCTTCCAAAGAAACAATTTCTCTTTGTGCATGTTGGATCTGATCCGCAGGCGTGCCTTTCTCCCCTGCCAGTGTTACTGGAGAAAAAGAAAATGCGCGAAGCGCCTCATACAGGGCATCTTTTTCTTCTTTTAAGCACAAAAAACAAAGATACCTTTGCTGCTTGTCGCTTCCAACTTCCTCAATCACCGCCGAAGGAACCGCTGCCAATACCTCCGTTTGCAGCTGCGCCAAATTGACTTTCATACCGACTATCCCCAAAATCACACAGGAAAATACGGTTTCCGTCATGTCCAAAGGAACATCCAGCTTCTCCCAAGGGGTCAGACCTGTCATGATTGTTTTCAGGCGATTGATTTCCGTCTGCGCTTCTGTAATCACCCTCTGCGCCTCTACGGCGCGGTCTACATTACGCTCTGTCGCCGTTTTGGTTGCGTTCATATGATCTACAAACGCATTGCGCCGAATTTCTTTTCTTGTGGCAAACAACGGCTTCTTGCTGCCATCGTGCTGGTTGATTGCTTCCAATGCCACACTGACACGGGCAATATCTGCTTCCAAACGGGAAACATCCGCGCTGTTGCTGGTACGGAAAATATCCGGCATCCATTCTTCATCATTGACAACGCCTTCTTGTGAATTGATTTCTACCACACCCAGACGCATCAATTCATGCAAAAATGCCGTTCGCTCGCTGTTCAAACCGATGACAGTCAATTTTTGCATTTTAGTTACTGCCATAAGTTCCCACGACCTTTCCTATGATTGCCTGTATTGCTTCTTCTCTTTTTCCCGCAGCCTGTTTTCTGATTTCCTGACAAGCCTCTTCCGCTTCTCTGCGGATTCCCTGGATGGTTGTCACGCTGTCTTCCACGGCTTCTTCCACAGCACTTTCCACTGCTTTCCGACCGGCAATCTCTGTCTCCTCCAGCATAGCGTCCGCTTTCGCTTGAGCATCCGCCTTTTGCTTTTGAACTTCTTCCGCAGCTTTTTGCTTTTTTTCTGCCGCCTGCGCTTCCGCTTCCACAATACTTTTCAGAATTTCATAAGCCACCTGTATTCCCCCTCTCTTGCCTTCAGATTTTATGCCCATTCGTTTTCTGCACGCTTGCACTTTTTCCAAAACAATCCTCGTTAACAGAATAACAATTTCTGTTTCTTAGCATAAAAAGTATCACATGATTAAACAAATAAAGCACTTTCTCCATCTCGTAATATAGTTACAAAAATAGAGGAAGATTATCCAGCAAAAAATGTCTAAAACTAATAATTTTTGCCAGATTATTCCAGACATGTATTGAATATCAAACATATCTTGATTTAAATGATAAAGTAAATTTGCAACATTGTCAATATACTCTTCGGCTGTTGTGTTTGTAAAAAAATGAAGATTTTCCGACATTATTGTTAAATTTCAAGCGAATTGTTTTTCTAAAAAAACAAATTACTGAGAATTTCAACATTTTTCTGCGATAGGTCGCATGCTATCTTTTCGTGTACCAAAATATGTGTTGTGATAAATACCAATGCGAAAAAATTTTCACTATATATTTCATACAAAAAACATTTGTCTTTCTTGTGCTTTTTTTACTTTTTCCAACTCCATTTTTTTCGCAAAAAAAAAGAACATCCTACTTTTTGGATGATAGGATTTCTTTTTTGCAGTTTTTTCTTCATTTTCACAATCCATACTCCTGTACCGAACGCTCTTTCTCTGATATAAAAAACACAAGCCATTGTCTGCATCACTATGCTTTGTGTTCTTCCCGCCGCTTTGCTTCTGCAAACGCACGCGAAATATCCCGTTTCATCCAATGCGGCAATTCACTGCATGCGGTTTCTTCTTCCGTCATCCAGACAAACCCGTCATGCTCCCGACTCAAACAAACCTCTCCCTGCTTCCAATAACATACATATGTAAAAATACAGAGATGAACCTGATGCCGGATAATGTCAAACATGGACAAGGGCGGTCCAATTTGTACCGACAGCGCCGTTTCTTCTCGAATCTCCCGTCGCAGACCATCTTCTGCCCGTTCATAAAAATGCAGTCCGCCGCCTGGAAAATCCCATTTCTGGTGTTTATTCAAATAACTCCCCGCCATCTCATCCTTGGAGCGGCGCAGCACCAATACTTTCCCGTCCCGCATCAAAACTGCCTTGACCGCTACCGCAAAATCCCGATGCATCCGATTCACCTCCTCTCTTTCTCGCTTTTTGTTTATTTTGCTCTTTCCAGCAGTTGGCACAGCTCCGATTCTGTAAATGCATAATCCTTGCCGCAAAAATGACAGTGCAAATTTGCTTTTTTATCTTCCCGAATCATTTTTTCCAATTCCTCTTTGCCAATGCTGAGCAACGCCTTTTCCACCCGCTCTCTGCTGCAGTTGCAGTAGAAAGACGCAGGTACACGATCCATGATTTTTAAGTCCATATCGCCCAATATCATCTCCAGAATCTCTTCCGGTGTTTTCCCCATATCCAGCAAATCTGTGACATATGGAATGGTATTCAGCCGTTCTTCCAGCTTACAAATCCTTTCTTCTGTTGCATCCGGCATCAGCTGGATCATAAATCCGCCGGCACGTCGAATGGAGGTATCCGTTTCCACCAATACGCCTAGTCCCACCGCCGAAGGCGTCTGTTCTGACTGTGCAAAATAATACGTCAAATCTTCCGCAATTTCTCCGCTGACCAACTGAATCCGTCCTGCATACGGTTCTCTCATCCCAATATCACGAATCACGCTCAGATACCCTTCCCCAATTGCGCCGCTGACATCCAGCTTTCCGGGATATTTGGATGGAATCTCCACATTCGGCTGGAACACATAGCCTTTTACCTGCCCCTGCGCATTGCCAGACACAACAATTCCTTTCAGCGGTCCCAAACTGCGAATCTGTAACGTAATCAAATCCTTGTCGCCTTTGAGCATCGTTCCCATCATCGCTGCCGCAGTCAGCATTCTGCCCAATGCCGCCGAAGCGACCGGAGAAGTGTGATGGATTTCTCTGGCATGCTGTACCAATTCTCTTGTCGTTGCTGCAAACGCGCGGATACTTCCATCGCCCGCCGTTGCTCGAATCACATAATCCTGCATGAAAATGCCTCCTATTTTTCTCTCTTTACCACAAATACAATCCGCTGGCTGTCCGCTTTCGGAGTCTGCCAATGATAATCCTCCCATAATGATACGATGCGCAGACCGTTTTCTGCCAACGCAGCAGTCACTTCCTCCAAACTGTATGCTCGTTCATAGTGGAATTCTTCTGTTCTCACATACGTTCCATCTGTTTTTTCTAAAAACAAATTGACCGCATATTCATTGATTTTTTCCGCCTCGTCATAATAATTTTCCCATATGTATGCCGCATGCGCCTCTGTGACGGCATAGGTGTTCTGCGCCAATACCTCCCGAAATTTATATTCCGTGTTCAAATCAAACAAAAATATGCCTTCCGGCGTCAAATATTCCCGCACACAGGAGAACGCTGCGGAAAGCGCCCCATCCTCTATCAAGTAATTCAAACTGTCGCACAGACTGATCATGCAATCCACAGGCATCGGCAAAGCAAACGCCGACAAATCCTGCTCCAGCAACTGTGCAGAATATCCTGCCTGCCGCAATTTTTGCTCCGCCTGGCACAGCATGTCCGAAGAAGCATCCACACCGATCACATCAAAGCCTTTTTGCGCCAGCGGAAGCAGTACATTGCCAGTTCCGCAGCCCAAATCTGCAATTGTCTTTGGCTGCAGGTTCTCCCGCCGCCAAATTTCCTCCAGAAACGCAATCCATGCTTCATAAGGCACTTCTTCCATAAAAATATCATAGACCGATGCGAAATCCGTATATACGTCCATATCGCCCCTCCCCTTTGTCTTGCGCCATAATCTAAAATTATACCGTTTTTTCATTCCAAAAGCAAGGATTTTCCGAAACCATCTGCCGCTTTGTCATACCGTTTCTTTTTTCGTTTGGTTGACTTTCGCAGCGCGTTCCGCTTTTTTCCGTTTTCCCATCAGTCCGCCGATCTTCCCGCTTTCTCTTGCCGTCAGTCCTTTCCAGCCCAATTCCTGAATTTTCTGCGTCAGCCCCAACTCCTCCGCAATTTCATATTTCATGCGCAAATCCGCCTTCTGTTGCGGTGTTAACTCCTTTTTCATCCGTTTTTCCTCCTGACTTCCTTGGAAATTTCTCATCAACATACCTCTTTGTGCTATTTTTCAAATTTTTTCAAAAAATATGCAGGAAAGGTTTGACAGAACGGGTTTCTGATGATAGACTAACTTCATAAATACATATTTGTAAAGTAGAGGTGCGTTTTTCAAGAGTAGACGGGCGAATATCATAAGGGATACAAGAGGCTCGTGGAAAGGGGAAAATGCCGAAGAAAACGATTGCCTTATCAATCCTTTTCTGGTTGTGCGGTTAAGAGCCGTATGACTGTCATTGGGGTTTCCCAGTGGAGCGCTACATCAAACAGCCAGGGCAGCTTTTGTCGTGGTATGACAGTCGGCGCTTTGTCGGCTTTTTTTGTTCCCAAAAGCACACCTTGTATCAAAAAGGAAAGAGGGTTGCAACATATGAAAAAAATCAATCTTGCCGTCGTTGGCGCTACCGGTATGGTTGGCAGAACATTCTTGAAAGTCCTGGAAGAAAGACAACTTCCCATTGAAAATTTCTACGTCATGGCTTCCAGCCGTTCTGCCGGCTCCAAATTGACATTCAATGGCAAAGAATATACGGTAGAAGAATTAACAGAACACTCTTTTGACAAACCCATTGACATCGCACTGTTTTCCGCAGGCGGCGGCACCAGCGAGAAATTTGCCCCCATCGCGGCGGCGCACGGCTGTATTGTCATTGACAACAGCTCCCAGTGGCGGATGGACCCGGAGGTGCCGCTGGTTGTTCCAGAAGTCAATCCGGAAGACATCGCGTGGCACAAAAACATTATTGCCAATCCCAACTGCTCCACCATACAGGCAATGGTTGCATTAAAACCGCTGGATGATAAATACAAAATCAAACGTGTGGTTTATTCCACTTATCAGGCAGTATCCGGCGCCGGTCTGGCAGGTTGGAAAGATTTGGAAAATGGGCTGAAAGGCGAAGCGCCGAAAAAATTCCCCCATCCCATCGCGAACAACTGTCTGCCGCACATTGATTCGTTCTTGGAAAACGGCTATACCAAAGAAGAAATGAAAATGGTAAACGAAACCAGAAAAATTCTGCATAACGATCATATGCGCGTTACCGCTACCACTGTACGCGTTCCTGTTTTCGACTGTCACAGCGAGTCCATCAATATTGAGTTTGAAAAACCCTTTGAAATGGAGGAATTGCTGGAAACATTGAAGCAGGCGCCCGGGGTGATCCTGCAGAATAATTCTGCGGAAAATGAATATCCTCTGGCTGTTGACGCTGCCGGTCGTGACGAAGTATTTGTCGGTCGGGTACGCCGGGATGAAAGCGTAGAAAGCGGTGTAAATCTGTGGGTTGTTGCTGACAACATCCGCAAAGGCGCCGCTACCAATGCCGTTCAGATTGCAGAAGAAATTGTAAAACAGATGCAGTAAACAGTCTCAGTATTTTTTATGATAAAAAGGAGGTTATATTATGTCTATTTTTACAGGTGCAGGCGTTGCTTTGGTTACTCCCACCCACGCCGACGGAAGTGTGAATTTTGAAAAACTGAAAGAGCTGATTGAATTCCAGCTTGCCAATGATACCGATGCGCTGATCATCTGCGGCACCACCGGGGAAGCATCTACGTTATCCGACGATGTACAGATCGAATGCGTACGCTACGCAAAGGAAGTTGCCAATGGTCGCGTTCCCGTGATCGCCGGCGCTGGTAGCAATGACACCCATCATTGCATCGAACTGGCACAGGGCTGTGAAAAAGCAGGTGCAGACGCCGTTTTGCTGGTGACCCCTTATTACAACAAAGCAACACAAAAGGGTCTGATTCTGCATTATACGGCAGTTGCAGAAAGCATTTCTATCCCGGTGATTCTGTATAATGTTCCGGGGCGTACCGGCTGCAACATCGCACCAAAAACCGTTTATGAACTGTCTAAAGTCAAAAACATTGTTGCCATCAAGGAAGCCAGCGGTAATTTCTCCCAGATTGCGGAAATTGCAGCATTGTGCGGTCCTGACTTTGACATCTACAGCGGCAATGACGATCAGATTGTTCCGATGCTGGCTCTGGGTGCAAAAGGCGTCATTTCTGTATTATCCAATGTAGCGCCCAAAAATACGCATGATATGGTAGCCAAATTTATGGAAGGCGATATCGCAGGCGCTGCAAAATTACAGTTGGACGCCATCGAATTGATCAACGCTTTATTCTGTGAAGTAAACCCGATTCCCGTAAAAGCCGCGTTGAATCTGATGGGTTACGATGTTGGTCCCTGCCGCCTGCCGTTGTGCGACATGGAAGAAAAGAATTTGGAAACACTGAAACAGGCAATGAAACATTACGGTCTGTTGGCATAACAAGAACCCACGCGGCGAAAGAGCATTCTTTTTCGCCGCTGTTTTTTAGAGGAGGTTAACATTCATGATTCACATCATTATGCATGGCTGCGGCGGAAAAATGGGTCGCGTCATTGGAGAATTGGTCAAAAATGATCCAGACTGTCAAATCGTAGCAGGGATTGATCCCACCATGCCTGACATGGATTTTCCGGTTTTTGCTTCTGCTGCTGCATGTACGGCAGAAGCAGACGTTATCATTGATTTTTCTACTGCCGCTGCCGTGCCTGCTTTATTGGAGTTCTCCAAAGAAAAGCAGATTCCGGTTGTCGTATGCACCACCGCCCTTTCTGCAGAAACATTGGAACAGCTGGAAGAAACGGCAAAGCACATCGCCGTTTTGAAATCTGCAAACATGTCCATCGGCGTGAATCTGCTGCTGGATCTGGTACAGCGCGCAGCACAGATTTTATACGATTCGAATTTCGACATCGAAATTGTGGAAAAACATCATAATCAAAAAATCGACGCGCCCAGCGGTACCGCCATGGCATTGGCAGACGCCATCAATACAGCAATGGAGGAGCGCTTCCATTATGTGTATGACCGTTCTCAAAAAAGAGAAAAACGGGATCGTCAAGAAATTGGACTGCATGCCATCCGTGGCGGGAATATCGTCGGCGAACACGACGTGATTTTTGCCGGACGGGATGAAGTGGTCACTCTCAGTCATCATGCATCCAGCCGGGAAGTATTCGCTGTCGGCGCACTGAAAGCAGCAAAATTCCTGGCAAAGCAGCCCGCCGGATTATATTCCATGAAAGAAGTTCTGGCGGAACCATAATTTGGATGTCTCTGCAAAACCATCCCATGGACATGATCCTTAGGAATGACTTACAATATAAATGCTTGCAAAATAATAAACAGGGAACCCACTCTTGTGTGATCAAGGAGTGGTTTCCCTGTTTGCTTGGACGCCAGTTCTGCTGCATCCAGAATATTTGGTTTTAGGAACACACATTGCCTGCTTTTTCCGGCACAATCTGATAAATACAGTCTGCTTTTTGTGCAATTCCATCCGTTAAGTGGTTTCCGGTTAGTATCATATCCATGGAATCCGACCGTTTGTCCAACATTTCCAATACTTCCGCTTCCGTCAAATATCCCTCTTCGATACATTCTAAAATCCCGTCCAACATCAGCATATCACACTCGCCGGTATCCAAGATTTTTTTTGCAAAATTAAACGCATTCCGGATCTCCGAAGAAATTTCCTTCCGCACCTCTTCTGTCATGTTTGTCTGTTCCCGGTACTTTTCAAAATGGAAGATCCGAAAATCCGGTTCCAGTTTCTCCAAAAATGCAATTTCCTTATGGTTATGATAGTCCATAAACTGAATCATCACAACGCGCAGGTCGTCTCCGAGCGCCCGAATTCCTCTGCCCAGCGAAACACTTGTTTTTCCTTTGCCCGCCCCATAATAAATTGCAATTTGTCCTTTTCTCACACTGCTTCACTCCTGTTGTTTGCGCCTGTATCAAGCCTTTGTTTCTTCCTCTGTATTTGTTTTTGTCTCTGCACAATTTGCCGCTTCCGTATGCAATGCAATTTTCGATACGGAAACTTCATAGGCAACTCTTTCCTCCACAGAATCTCCAACTTTTTTCTGGTATCCTCTGCTTTGGATGCGTCCTTGTATTCTCACGCAGGTTCCTACTTCCAACGAAGCCATATATCTCGCATTTCTTCCCCAAGTAATACAAGGAATATAATCCGATTTATTATATGCACGATTGACTGCAATCAATACATCCGAAATTTCTCTGCCAAAAGGTGTCTTGCGATATATTGGCTTTTTGCAAATATAACCACACAGTATAATTTCATTTTCACTATGCAAATTCTCTTCTTGTATCACACGGATTTCTCTTGCAAAAACGGTTAACACCAACCTGCTCTTGCTTTCGGTATAATTATTGTAACTGCGCAGCTGCCCATGCACCAAAAGCCGTGTACCTACCGAGATATCCAGATTTACCAAAAGGCGCTCCGATATGGTAATCGGCAAAATATCCGCATTTTCACTCAGCCGTTCTGAGGAAATCTTAAATAAATAAAACCCCTCTCCATAAACCTCATGACTAAAGACTTTCTCCTCTACTACGGTACCAGTAATGACCACAGAGTTGTTTTCAGACAAGCTGTTCATTTGCATCTTTCTCCCCTTTTCTGTGCCGTTATGCGGCTTTTTCCACCACGGCATCTGCTTCTTTCTGTATCATAACTCTATGCTGCAATCAGCCGCTTTAGAATCAAGAAAAAAGCACTGTTTGTTCCAATCTATAATCTCTGCTCCGCTGCAATAAAGATTCTCTTCTTTATTGACAACCCTCTGTCTGCTCTCATGCCTGTCCATCGGCGATATTTTTCCCACTGCGGAAAATAAAGCCGATCTTTACACAGTCAATGGCTACTACCATTGTATATTCCTTTGTTTGAAAAATCATTGGCTCGCCGCCTTTTTTCACCACTACGGCATCCACTTTTTTTCCTTCTTTTGTCCAATAGGAAAGGAAATAAAAATCCTCTTCATTTTTTACTGCCCATTCCAAATCCAACAGCGGTTTCAGGAAAAAATCTCCATCACAGCCGAAATAATCCGACACGCGCTTTCTGGACTGTTCATAATCCAAAACGGGTTCTTTTCTCGCCATACCGTTCCTCCGCAATTTTACTAAACGATCTGTTTCTATGGTACTGTTATCTAACAGCTTTGTCAATAACAACCGATTTTTCCTCTTGTACCATTATAATGAAAAATCTTGAATTTGCAACGAAAAACTGTTTTCCCGCCTAAAAAAATTTTTTGACTGGCTGTAAAAACAACAAAGCGCCAACGGGTATCTTTTGCTTCCTTTCCTTATTTTTCCAATATTGGTTTCAAATAGTTCCCCGTATAGGATTCCGGCACCGCACACACCTGTTCCGGCGTACCGCATGTGACGACGGTTCCGCCGCCGTTTCCGCCTTCCGGTCCCAGATCAATGATATAATCCGCGGTCTTGATAACATCCAGATTATGCTCAATCACCACCACCGTATTACCACCTTCTGCCAGCCGCTGTAAAATATGCACCAGCTTGTGCACATCCGCCATATGCAATCCCGTCGTCGGCTCATCCAAAATATACATCGTACGCCCGGTACTTTTCTTGCTCAATTCCGTCGCCAGCTTCACTCGCTGCGCTTCACCGCCGGACAATGTGGTGGAGGACTGTCCCAGCTGTACATAGGACAGACCCACATCATAGAGCGTTTGCAGTTTTGCTTTGATTCTGGGGATATTTTCGAAAAAATCCAACGCCTCTTCCACGGTCATCTCCAGCACATCCGAAATGGTTTTCCCTTTGTAGCGCACCTCCAGTGTTTCCCGGTTATACCGCTTTCCGTGGCACACTTCGCATGGCACATACAGATCCGGAAGAAAATGCATTTCAATTTTAATCATGCCGTCGCCGGCGCACGCTTCGCATCTGCCGCCCTTGACATTGAAACTGAACCTTCCTTTTTGATACCCGCGCATTTTTGCCTCTGTCGTCTGCGCAAACACATCGCGGATCATATCAAACACGCCAGTATAGGTCGCCGGATTGCTCCTGGGTGTCCTGCCAATTGGCGACTGGTCAATATTGATCACCTTATCCAGCTTTTCCTGCCCCGTCATATCTATATGTGCGCCGGGACGAATCTTTGCACGATTCAGATCCCGCGCCAACCGCTTATATAATATTTCGTTGACCAGGGAACTCTTTCCGGAACCGCTGACACCGGTCACGCAGGTAAAGACGCCCAGCGGAATATCCACATCTATCTTTTGCAGATTATTTTCCTGCGCGCCGATGATGTGCACCACCTCATCCGGATGAACCTGCCTTCTGGTCTTGGGAATTTCAATTTTTTTCCTGCCGCTGAGATAATCCCCGGTCACCGAAGCTTCGCAGCGCTTAATCTGCTCCACATCACCCGTACAAATGATGTTCCCGCCTTCTTTGCCGGCGCCCGGTCCGACATCTACAATATAATCCGCTGCATACATGGTGTCTTCATCATGCTCTACCACAATCAAAGAGTTTCCAATATCCCGCAGGTGCTGCAATGTCCTGAGCAGTTTGTCATTGTCTCTTTGATGCAGCCCGATGCTTGGTTCATCCAAAATATAAACAACGCCTACCAGACCGGAGCCGATTTGCGTCGCCAAGCGAATCCGTTGTGCTTCCCCGCCGGATAATGTCCCTGCCGCACGGGATAAGGTCAGATAATCCAGTCCCACATCCACCAAGAATCCAATCCTGGCTTGAATTTCTTTCAGAATCCGCTCTGCGATCATGGCTTCCCTGCCCGTCAGCTGCAACGCAGCGAAGAATGTTTGGATATCTGCCACAGACATCTCTGTCACTTCCGAAATATTTTTCCCGCCTATCGTAATGGCAAGCACTTCTGGACGCAGCCGCTTTCCATGGCAGGCGGGGCATTCAATATTTGTCATAAATTCTTCATATTCGCCGCGCATGCTTTCCGACGTTTCCTGATACCGTCTTTGCAGATTGGGAATCACCCCTTCAAAGGCGTAGTCATACGAACCGATCCCACGCTGGTTGCGATACGTAATCCGCAATTTTTTGCCGCCGGTACCATAAAAAATAATATGTTTGATTTCTTCCGGCAATTCCCGGAAAGGCTTATCCAAAGAAAACTGATATTCCTGTGCCAATGCATCAAACAATACGCGGCTCATGCTCTCCCGGTTGGAAATCGAATTGTATCCAATCGCCGTAATGGCGCCCCCTGCGATCGACAGCGCATCATTCGGCACAATGAGCTGCTCGTCAAATTTCATTTGCATTCCCAGACCCGTACAGGTGGGGCATGCGCCGCTGGGGTTGTTAAACGAGAATACCCTGGGCTCTATTTCCATAAAATCGATCCCGCAATCCGGACAGGAAAAATTCTGACTGAACAGCATCTCGTCTTCCCCTTGGTTGATATCTACAACCAGCAATCCGCCGGAAAGGGCGCAGACCGTTTCAATGGATTCTGTCAGGCGTTTCTGTATACCATCCTTGACCACCAGACGGTCTACCATGATTTCGATGGTGTGTTTCTTGTTTTTTTCCAATCGGATCTCTTCCGATAAGTCATACAAGATGCCGTCGATCCGTACCCGTACATACCCGCTTTTTCTGGCGTCCTCCAGCAATTTGACATGTTCTCCCTTTCTTGCGCGCACCACCGGCGCCAGCAGCTGTATTTTTGTCCGCTCCGGTAATTCCAAAATACGGTCCACAATCTGGTCGATGGTCTGTTTTTTGATTTCCTTGCCGCATTTCGGGCAATGGGGAATGCCGATTCTTGCATACAGCAGACGCAGATAGTCATAAATCTCCGTTACCGTTCCCACCGTAGAACGCGGATTATGACTGGTGGTTTTTTGGTCGATGGAAATCGCCGGAGAAAGCCCGTCGATTTGGTCTACATCCGGTTTTTCCATCTGTCCCAAAAACTGTCTGGCATAGGAAGACAGCGACTCTACATATCTCCGCTGTCCTTCTGCATACAACGTATCAAACGCCAGCGAACTTTTTCCGGAGCCGCTGACACCGGTAAAGACGACCAGCTGATCTCTTGGTATGGTTAAATCAATATTCTTCAGGTTATGCTCTCTGGCGCCCCGTATCACAATTTCATTCTTCATGGTTTCTCCTTTTCCGTCTACCCATCGCGCTGCCGCCAGTTCCCATCCGGCAGCCCTGTCCACGGCTTCTTTGTGCCATCCTGTCTTTATTGCAGCGTCAATGGTTTTAATTCCAATATTTTATCCCGCAGCTCTGCCGCCCGTTCAAACTGCAGCTCTGCCGCCGCCTGTTTCATCTCTTTTTCCAGCTTTTGTATCCATTTTTGCAATTCTTTGACACTCATGGACTCCGGATCTTTGTCTAATCCAAATTTCTGTTTTTCCGTCGCAGCCTTTGAAATCTGAATGACCTCATGCACTTTTTTCACAATGGTCCGCGGGATAATCCCATGTTCCTCATTATACGCCTGCTGTATGCCTCTGCGGCGGTTGGTTTCTTCGATCGCCTTCTGCATACTTTCTGTCATCACATCTGCATACAGGATCACGCGACCTTCTGCGTTGCGCGCCGCACGTCCAATCGTCTGAATCAAAGATGTTTCTGACCGCAGGAACCCTTCTTTATCCGCATCCAAAATGGCCACCAGACTCACCTCCGGGATATCCAGACCCTCCCGCAGCAAATTGATCCCGATCAATACGTCAAACACATTCATCCGCAGGTCCCGGATGATTTCCAGCCGCTCCAGCGTATCAATATCCGAATGCAGATACCGCACACGCACGCCGGCTTCCCGCATATAATCCGTTAAACGCTCCGCCATCTTTTTGGTCAGCGTCGTCACCAGCACCTTCTGCCCTTTTTCCGTAGTACGTCTGACTTCATTGAGCAAATCGTCCATCTGTCCGGCTATGGGACGCACAGAAACTTCCGGATCCAACAATCCAGTCGGGCGCAGGATCTGCTCCACCGTCTGCTGCGCATGTGCATTCTCATACACCGACGGCGTTGCAGATACAAACAGGATTTGGTGCAGCTTCTCTTCAAATTCTGTAAACTTCAGCGGACGGTTGTCCAGCGCCGAGGGCAGCCGGAACCCAAATTCCACCAGCGTAGACTTGCGGGAACGGTCTCCTTCATACATCCCGCGAATCTGCGGAATCGAAACATGGGATTCATCCGCAATCACCAGGTAATCCTCCGGAAAGAAATCCATCAGCGTAAACGGCGTGCTGCCTGCTTCCCGCAGGGATAAATGCCTGGAATAGTTTTCAATTCCCGTACAAAAGCCCATTTCCTTGAGCATTTCAATGTCGTAATTGGTTCTCTGCTCCAAACGCTGCGCTTCCAGCAATTTATCCTCCCGCCGCAGTTCTGCCAGTCTCTCCTCCAGCTCCGCTTCGATCCGCGCGATGGCTTTTTGTAATTTGTCCGACGCCGTCACATAATGGGACGCCGGGAAAATGGAAATGTGATCCCGGGTACCAATGATTTCACCGGTTACCACATCAATCTCAGTGATCCGTTCAATTTCATCTCCAAAAAATTCTACCCGCACCGCATATTTCGCGGAAGCAACCGGGAAAATCTCCACCACATCTCCCCGTACCCGAAAGGTACCGCGCTCAAAATTGATGTCATTGCGATCATATTGCATTTCAATCAAACTGCGCAGGACTTCATCCCGGTCTTTTTCCATGCCCGGACGCAGGGAAAGCATCATGCCATAGTATTCTTCCGGATCGCCCAAACCGTAAATACAGGATACACTGGCTACCACAATCACATCCTGCCGCTCTACCAATGCCGCCGTTGCAGAATGCCGCAGCTTGTCGATCTCATCATTGACAGAAGAATCCTTTTCGATATAGGTATCTGTGCTGGGCACGTACGCTTCCGGTTGATAGTAATCATAATAAGAAACGAAATACTCCACCGCATTTTCGGGGAACAGCTCCTTAAACTCGCTGTACAGCTGTGCGGCAAGGGTTTTGTTGTGAGCAATAACCAGTGTAGGCTTCTGCAGCTTCTCTATGATATGCGCCATCGTAAAGGTCTTTCCCGAGCCTGTCACGCCCTTTAACGTCTGGAATTTCAAGCCTTTTTGGAAGCCGTCGGCGATCTTTTCGATTGCCTGTGGCTGGTCGCCAGTAGGCTGAAATTTTGAATGTATTTTAAATGGTTTGTCCATGATACACCTCCGTTCGCACAAAGTGAAGTGATTACAGTCAGCCCATCATTCGTAAAGGCAGATATTCCGTTTTTGCCCAAAAAAGCCCTTTTACGAATTTTGGTCACTAAAATCAAAATTTTAAAACAGAATAACATTAAATAGCATTAGATATCATCACATATAATTATTCAAAAAACAAGCTACTAAGAAGTATATCACAGTTAAATACTAAAGTATAGGGGAACACAAAAATTATGCAAACATTCGTTCTATTTCTGTTCCAATGTCGATGACAGAAATGTTTTCATTACTATCTTGTACTGCATCAAATTCTTCATAAGGTAATAAAGTTAATTCTTGTATGAATTGGTCTAATGCTTCAGTGTTGTCCGTAATCAGCTGAGCATTATCCCCATATACATCAACCGTAATTAACTCCTTTGCGTGTCCCATCAAATTTGATACTGCCTTAGGACTAAAATTCATTTTCAACAAAAGCGTACAATATGAACTTCTTAAATCATGCCACCTGATATTAGGTAAATTATTTTCTTCCAGTATTTTCTTAAAATATTTATACTGGAAGTCTTTACTTCTGGAATGACCATATGTGGAACAACATATATAGCCTTCATCTAAAAATTCTTTTTTTCTTTTGCTTTTATTCTTTTCATATATTTTTCGCTGTTCTAAAATAGCTTGAAACACATAATCAGGAATTTTTAAAGTTCGATAGCTGGATGGTGTTTTTAATCCTAGTTCTTGTTTTGTCAAAGTTTTTTTTTCTGATTTCTTCTATATTTACATCAAGGGGTTTTCCCAACTGTCTTTGAATAGTTAATGTTTGTTCAACAAAATCTATGTCTGAATACTTCAGACCTATTATTTCGCTTCTTCTAAGTCCCATCAACGCATTAAACAATACCTGTAAATAGATTGGTGTATTCTTACTGGCTTCTATTAAGGTATATAACTGTTCTAATGTAAGTGTCTTTTGCGAATTGATATTTCTTGTTCTATATGGTTTCGCTTTTATATGTTTAGGCAATGGAACATTTTCTGCTGGATTCGTAGATAGCATTTTTTTACTTACGGCATATTTTAATGATATATTCATTACAGTTTTTACATTTCTGACTGAAGATGGAGATTTCAAAGCCGAAACTTTGTATAGATCTTGAACATCACCTTTACTTATATTGATCAGTTTTTTTGTTCCTAGCATAGGCAAGATATAATTATAAACTATATTTTTAAAAGAATTGTATGTATTACTGCTTCTTACTCTATTTTTAATATCATCTTCTAACCAATGAACATAGAAATCATTTACAGATATATCAGTATAAACAATATATGTCCCACTATATAAAGCCCCTATTGTTTTGTTCCGTTCTTCATTGGCTACCTTTTTTGTGAGAAAACCCGATTTTTGCTGTATTTTCTTAGTACCATCCAAGTAGTGAAGAACTATCCTAAATCCATATTTGTTTTTTATTTGAATTACATTGGTCACTTCCCAGTTAACGTATTTCTGTACACCGGTATCATGTAGCATAAACATCATCCTTTTCATTAACAATCTGGTACAAATGATTGGTTCATAAATTCAATAATTTCTTTATCTCCATTCATTACATCACAGTAATATTCAAAAGTAGTATGAATAGATTCATGACCGAGTGCAGCTGAAATTTGAACAAGGGGTACTCCTTTTTCCATCAAAATCGTAGAATATATATGTCTTAGGCTATGTACACTGATTGGGGGCAAGCCATTCCTTTTGCAAATCTTTGTTAGTGCAATATTCATAGAAGCCATTGAATGTGGTTTTCCATTTTTCTGACAGCTGATATAATCATGGTCTTCATACTGATCCAGATAACTGTTTTTGCAGTATTCTACCCACCCTTTTCTTTTTTCCAATTCATCTATTATAATTTGAGGAACTTTTAATGTTCTATAGCTGTTATTTGTTTTTGGAGCTTTTTCAACTTGTCTATATTCATCAACCAGTTTGTTACTTTTATTATCAATTAGTGGGTTATTTGAAAGCTGTCTTGAGATTTTAACAGAATGATTTTCTAAATCGAAGTCACCAAATTTTAAACCAAGTATTTCTCCTTTTCTTAACCCACAAAATATTCCTAATAAAATCTCTAAATACCACTCATTATACTTTGCAGCATTTAGTAACCGTTTTGTTTGTACTTTATCCAATACAAAAATATTAGCTTTTTTTCTTGGATATGTCTTTGATGCACTTACAGGGTTTCTATTCAAATAACCAGCTGATACAGCATCTTTTAATGCTATATTCAAAAGTTCTCTCGACTTGTTTCCAGCTGATGCAGAAATTGGGGCTATTTTTTTCAATAGTTCATCTATATACTCCACACTAACAAACTTAATTTTGATATCAGTATCTAGAAACGGAAGTATATAACTATTTAAAACAAACTTTGATACCATTTGAGTTGTTGGCTCAATTCTTTTAGGAAAAATTTCATCGAACCAATAAAGTAGATAATTTTTTAATGTAATAGAATCATCTTGGTTTTGTGCTAACTGATATTTTCTTAAAGAAGATTGAAAATTCTTTTCATATTCTTTAAAACTTTTTTCAGCAGCAGTTTTTGTTTTGAAACCTCCCTTTTTGCTATATTTCACTGTTCCATCTTCATTTAAAACTTTAGTTCTGTGATACCAAGAACCATTTTCATAAAACGCACATCCATTTTTTTGATCCATAGATATTCCTCCTTATTTAAGGATTATCAAGCCACTCATCAAAAGATTTTTTTGGAACACGATATAATTTACCTATTTTAATAACTTTAAATGGGGCTTGATCTTCATAAACTTTTTCCAAAAAAACATAGGTCATGCTCCTTCCAATTCCAAGTATTCTTTGTATATCAGAAGCATCATATACCATTTTTTCAGATGTATCATTCATTTATGTATCATCTCCCGCGCGCAGAAATGATTCTGCAATTATTTTATCTAAACTCGAAATACTTTCCAAATGTGCAAAAATATAAATTGCATACTTGACATTTTATATTTTAACTATAACAAGCGAACGATTTTCATCCATAGGTCTGCAAATAGCAGCCTGTCCCCTTCAGACGACCTGTCCCCATTGCTTGCGACGGTTTTATCACGCTCGGACTGTGGCTAAACAGAAGTATCATTACAATGTTATCCGCCTGTCTGCAATATTTAGTTTTCAAGATTCTCAAATTACTTTAAAAAATTTTATGTATTGATCAATTTTTACAAGGATCAAATTTCATAACGGCTGCAATCAAACTTGTTTCCAACATTTTTTTCACAGTTTCATCAATTTGTTCTGTATAATCACCATCCTCTGTCGAAACAAGACGCAAGGATAGTTTATTGATATATGGTTCATAGATTTCTACAATTTTCATAAGTGCTAAAGGTTCACCGGAAATCGCTTTTAGTACTGTCTGCTCATCCAATTTTTCTCTGCTTTTGCTAAAAGGATTTTCCTGTCTTTTCGTTTTTTCATCTCTAATACGTTTGGCTTTTCTAGGGCTCATCTTTCATCCCCTCCATTAGTTTTCTAATCCTTTTTAATGCCGTTATTCTGTTGTATTGTACCGTACTTTGAGGCAGCAGCATTTCTTTGGATATTTCTTTATCCGTCATTCCTTCAAAAAAACTCAATATAAGAATGACTAGTTTTTTATTTGGTAATAGCAGTAAGGCACGATATAGTAGCTCATTTTCTATCGCAACTGTTAATCCATCTATTTTTAGCCAAAAATACAATATTCCATATTCATCTTCTATATATACTTGATCAAATAATTTTTCATTTTCTCCTACGTATATGACCCCTTTTCTTTTTTCTTTTTCCTCTGATTTAAAAATACTGTAATTTCTATACTTCAGAACTTTTTTACAAAAACAGTCGAATTGATTGAGCAAATCAGCATCTTCAAAAGGAAGCACTTTCATCCCACCACCTCCCTCTTCACGTTTTGTAATCTTACTGCCCTTTTCATTTAATAAATCACTTCTTGACAGAAAAAAACAAATAATTAAAAGAAAATTATTTTTTGTTAAAATTATCCATATTATCGACTAATTTCCAGTGTATATTTTAAATTTTATTTGCAATATATATAAAAAGTGCTGCATGTGTTTTTTTCATGCAGCACTAAAAATTAAGTGTTATCACAAGATATTAATTCATCAAATGTGACAATACTATCTAACATACTTATGAAATAATTGTTGGTATCTTAAAAATCCATCATGATTTAGAGGTGCTCTCAATGACGTTATGCTCCATAAAAGCAACTCTTCTTCTTCAATATGAAAAACTCCACTTGGTACAAAACCATTTCCGTTATATACAGGTGCTGACGGGCGTAAAATTTCTTTTACTTCAGATTTTGTTTTGGCATTCATCAGAAAATTTATTTTCTTTAAGGCAATTTCATAAATTAGTGATTTAAGAAAATCCATTCGAGAAAACTCTTGGATTTCTTTCATCAAACTCCAGATAGCAGCAAACACATACTCCTTTTTTTCTTCCCTTTCAGCTTTCTTTAATGTTTCCATAAAAAGCTGGTTTACCTTATCCATCAAATGAAACCTCCTATCTCATAGTCTTTATGACCTGTTGATGCTTGAGCCAGTCATCAATTCCCTTATATCTTTCGTCCCATTTCAATCGATGAACCTGAAACCCATACTCATTGGCAATCCGTATCATATTCATACAAGCTCTCTGCACATGTGGATTTGTTTCCTTATCCATGTCATATGCTTCGATGATATCTGTTGTACCGTTTTCCCTAAGCTGTGCAAAAGCTGGTCTTAAATCCTCATAATGCGTCACACCAGCTACTGCAAGAAAAGTCCTACCAGACAGGCTATGAGCAACATTCGCTTTTAACGCACCCTCTGTCACATATACTGTCTTAGCTGCTGGATTACCAATAAAATGCACAGGACCACCAATAGAAGCTCCTCGAAACTGATTGGAACTGGAAAACCAGATATACTTCTTATCTTCAATGGGATGGTCTAATCGGATCTGAAAGCCTTCCACACGTCCATCCAGAGCACAGACCGGAATTAAAATACCAGAAGCCTTTTTATGAAACTGTATGCCATAGGTATTATCCTTTCTTGTATAGAAACCTGGTACACCACTGAGCTGACAACCACTTGCCACCAATGCAGATACAATTTTATGAAATCCAAAGGCTGGCGTACTTCTGTATTGGTATTTTACAATCTCATCAATACGAAGCCCTCTTTCCAGCAAATTTTGCTTATGTGAAGCTGTCAATATCAACTGAGAAAGCAGCATACGATAGGTCTGATCTCGCGTTTCAAGGTCTGCCCTTTCTACCTGCTCCAACTCTGGTACCATATTTTTCTGTTTAGCAGCAAATGTCTGGTATTCTGACGCCTTTTTCCCACAGTGCAAAATCTCACAAATCTCTGCAAAAGCCTGTTTTTGATTTATCCTGTGCAGTTTGGCATATAGGTCGATCATGCCTCCTGATGTTTCACAATAATTACAGCGGAAAACATTTTTCACAAGATTGATATTCATTTTTCCTTTTTTGTGGTTGCAAAAAGGGCAGTCTACATCCATATTTGTGGGTTGTCTGCGGCGGACTTTCAGGTCTAAAATCCCTGCCACATCTAATATGGTAAACGGATATATTTTCTCCATATCTTACCCTCCTTGTTATTTCGCAGCATCCAGTAATACCTTTGCTGCGGCACGAAGCAGATTGTTTCTGCCGCCGTATGATTCTACATACCATGGCAGCGCGCTTGGTTTCTCCAGACAAAGTTCTCCCATAGTTTTTCCTTTATAAACCCCCATGGGAATGATATATGCTTTGGCATCATCCAAAGTCATTTTCTTGGTCAGTTCCTCAACGCTCATATGTTCCGACAGTTCCTCTTTTTTGCTACCTTTGGGACTTGATTTTTCACTTCCGACCTCACCACTAACTTTCTTCTGCTGTGGAACAGGTTCTTCTGGCAACGGCTCATCCTCTTCCGGTGGCAGATCATTCTCATTTATTTTTGGTACTGTGACCGGTGCATCTACAGGATTAGGATCACGCTCCTCACCAGGTTCAGCAAACTGAATACCAAAGCCAGCATCCGCCAAAGCTCTGCCCACTGCAGCTGTTTCAGCAGACTCCACATATTTCTTCCCATAGGCATCATCTTCTGTACGCCAACGCTGTGCCATCGCACAGGAAATATAGCTGTCCTC
>DXEB01000038.1 GCA_019115165.1 Candidatus Anaerotignum merdipullorum
TAATAAAAATCAGGTATTAGGAGGTATTTGTTTTGGAAGAAAAATGGATTGAGTATAAAAATATTCTTATTCCGAAAGGAACTTATGAAATCGTTGAAGTAATCCAGAATTTTGAAGGTACTAAGATAACATTAGAAAGCGATACATGTAAAGCAACGATATTATTTGAGTTTGCGGATTCTGTAAGAATGTCCGATGAAGGTCGACGAATTAAAACTTATCAAGAGAGTGAAGGACTTCAAACATATAGAAAGAGTTTTAATGGAAATCCAATTTATATAGTTGAAAACTCATTATTTAATAAATGGATGATCGAAGAAAGTGCAGGAATATATACAGATTCAACACATTATGCAATAGTTACAATGAATGATATTGTTGACGTATTATCATATCAAGAACCTATAATTAATGTTGAAAGAACTTAAGGATAAAATACAGTCTCATCTGCAAATATGCCCTATTCCATTTTAACTGCAACTCCTTTGAGTATAAAAAGAAGGTGACAGCCTGATGGGAAAAGGCGGAGGCGGTCATTTTAATGGAACAAGGGGCAGCAGAAATTCAATTCCTTCAGAAAAGTCTGTTTCAAAGCACATTTTTGACAAAAATATGGTATCTCATAAGATGCTGGCAAGTACATATCACTTAGAGAAAAAATATCGCAATTTATCATCCCATTCTCTTTTGCATTGTCCATTTTATACCGAAAACGGTATGATATACCATATATCAGTTGACGAATGCATAAAAAACAGGTATAATAACAGCGCCTGATAAGAAGACTCGATCTGACAAAAAGGCGCAAAAACAAACAAAGAAACATTTTGTGTTGTCGTGCGCCTTATCGAGTGGCAAACGGCATTTTTTATATCAACAAAAGGAGAGGATGCCTAATGGAAACAAGAGTAGCAGTCATGGGAATTATTGTAGAAAACACAGAAACAGTCGAACAATTGAATGATTTGCTGCACGCTTACGGCAATGTCATTATCGGACGAATGGGAATTCCATATCGGGAAAAAGGAATTCATGTTATCAGTATTGTACTGGATGCACCGCAGGACACTATTGCGGCACTGGCTGGGAAAATTGGTCAGCTTTCCGGTATTCATGTCAAAACAGCATATTCCAATGTGGTAAGCAATGCTTGAGCAGGCAAAATTCCTCATCGACCAATTGGAACAACAGCATACGCTGACGACAGAGGCGTATGTTTATTTGCTAACGCACGCACATACGGAAATTCGGCAGTATGCAGCGAAAAAAGCAAATGCCGTACGCCAAAAAATCTATGGGACAGATGTTTATATTCGAGGTTTGATTGAAATCAGTAACTATTGTAAAAATGATTGTTATTACTGCGGTATTCGTAGAAGCAACCATTCCTGCAATCGCTATCGGCTAACGGAAGAAGAAATTCTGACATGCTGTGCAGACGGATACGCCTTGGGGTTCCGTACTTTTGTACTGCAAGGCGGAGAAGATGGGTATTACAGTGACACTGTTTTAGAACCATTGCTGATCAAACTCAAACAACAATATCCAGATGTTGCCATCACATTGTCTTTAGGGGAGCGCAGCGAGGAAAGTTATCAGCGGCTGTTTCACGCCGGTGCAGACCGTTATTTACTGCGGCATGAAACAGCAACCAAGATGCACTATCAGCAGTTGCATCCGCCAGAAATGTCTTATCAAAATAGACTACGCTGTTTACATGCCTTGCGGGAAATCGGTTATCAAGTTGGTTGTGGCATGATGGTAGGGTCGCCATATCAAACACCACAGCATTTAGCCGCAGACTTAATGATGATCCAGACGTTTCAACCAGAAATGTGCGGGATTGGTCCATTTATCCCGCATCCGGCGACACCATTTGCAGACGAACCGGCTGGCAGCGTAGATTTGACTTGTTTTTTGCTGTCTCTCATTCGATTGGCTGTGCCTCATGTGTTGCTGCCAGCAACAACGGCACTGGCTACTTTGGATAAACACGGCAGAGAAAAAGGGATGTTGGCTGGAGCAAATGTCGTCATGCCGAATCTCTCCCCAACTTCGGTACGAGGAAAATATGAATTATATCAAAACAAGCGACACAGCGGTGCGGAAAGCGCTCAGCAACGAAGAATACTGGAAGCGCAAATGGCAGCCATCGGTTTTGTTGTAAAAACAGACCGTGGCGACGCAAAAAGAAATCTGAACGGAAAGAACAATGTCTGACCGAAAGAAAGGAAGTAGAATTATGACAACGTATAATCCAAAATCCAGAATTGCAGAAGAATTTATTCACGATGGCGAAATCCAAGAAACATTGCGTTATGCAGAAGAAAACAAACGAAATATTCCGTTGATTGACGCGATTTTGGAAAAAGCAAGACCCAAAAAAACAGAAACTGGCTGTACATGTGAAGGATTAACCCACAGAGAAGCTTCTGTACTTTTAGCATGTGATATTCCAGAAAAGATTGAAGAAATGTACCGCATTGCCGAAGAAATCAAATTGGCATTTTACGGTAACCGTATTGTTTTGTTTGCACCGCTGTATCTGTCCAATTATTGTGTCAACGGCTGTTTGTACTGTCCGTATCATGCAAAAAATAAACATATCACGCGGAAAAAACTGACACAGGAAGAAGTGCGGCAGGAAGTAATCGCATTACAGGATATGGGGCACAAACGTCTGGCGATTGAAGCTGGAGAAGATCCGGTAAACAACCCGATTGAATATATTTTGGAATGTATACAGACAATTTATAGCGTAAACCATAAAAACGGTGCTATTCGCAGAGTAAATGTCAATATTGCGGCAACCACAGTGGAAAACTACCGCAAGCTGAAAGAAGCTGGTATCGGCACCTATATTCTATTTCAGGAAACCTATCATAAAGAAAGCTATGAACAACTGCATCCAACTGGTCCGAAGCATGACTATGCCTATCATACAGAGGCAATGGATAGAGCCATGGACGGTGGGATTGATGACGTTGGACTAGGCGTCTTGTTTGGGTTGGAACGTTATAAATATGAATTTGCAGGCTTAATTATGCATGCAGAACATTTAGAAGCCGTACATGGTGTAGGACCGCATACCATCAGTGTACCCAGAGTCAAACGGGCAGATGATATTGATCCGGATATGTTTGACAATTCGATTTCAGACGATATCTTTGCAAAAATTATTGCTTGCATTCGTTTGGCAGTCCCTTACACCGGTATGATCATTTCTACCAGAGAATCCGAATCCGTGCGTAAACAGGCGCTGCGTCTTGGCATCTCTCAAATCAGTGGCGGTTCTCGTACTTCTGTCGGGGGATATACCGAAGAAGAACGTCCCCATGATTCGGAGCAGTTTGATGTTAGTGATCAACGCACACTAGACGAAGTGGTGCAATGGCTGATGGAAGGCGGAGACATTCCTTCGTTCTGTACTGCATGTTATCGAGAAGGACGTACTGGCGATCGCTTTATGTCTCTTTGTAAGAGCGGACAAATTTTGAATTGCTGTCATCCCAATGCATTGATGACATTAAGCGAGTATTTGGTAGACTACGCAACAGATCGGACAAAGGAAATCGGATTCCGCTTGATTGAACAAGAATTGCAACGTATTCCCAACGAAAAAGTGCGTAACATTGCAACCGAACACATCGAAGATATCAAGCATTCCAACCGACGGGATTTCCGTTTCTAAGCGCAAAAGAAAGGCGGTTTTGTAATGTCGATGCAAGAAACAATTTCGGCTGAAAGAATACATATCGGATTTTTTGGACTACGAAACGCCGGAAAATCCAGTGTAGTCAATGCTGTCACAGGACAAAGCCTGTCCCTTGTTTCCGAAGTAAAAGGAACCACTACTGATCCAGTGAAGAAAGCGATGGAGCTGCTGCCGCTGGGTCCGGTAGTGATTGTAGATACCCCAGGCTTGGATGATGAAGGTACATTGGGCGAGATGAGAGTGGAACGGGCAAGGCAGATACTGCGGCAAATCCATCTGGCAGTTTTAGTGACAGATGGAACAACCAAATTATCTGAAATGGAACAAGCATTGATAGAAGAATTCCAGAACCGAAAACTGCCGTTTCTGATTGTTTACAATAAATCGGATTTATTGACGCATCCGCTTTTGCTGCAGGAAAACGAATTATTGGTTAGTGCAAAAACCGGAGCCGGGATTCCGGAACTGAAGGAGCGGTTGGCACGATTGGCGCCACAGGCAAGGCAGGAACGAAAATTAGTAGGGGATTTGATTACAGCGGGAGATTTGGTGGTTTTGGTAGTACCGATTGATAAAGCAGCGCCAAAAGGCAGACTTATTCTGCCACAGCAGCAAACCATTCGTGATATTTTAGATCATGGTGCAATGGCTGTGGTATGCAGAGATCATGAGTTAGAGCAAACATTGCGGAATCTAGGAAGAAAACCAAAGCTTGTGATTACAGACTCTCAAGTATTTGGTCCTGTCTCCCAATTAGTACCAGACGATATTTTACTAACTTCGTTTTCTATCTTGTTTGCGCGATACAAGGGTAGTTTGGAAACAGCGGTGCAGGGAGCGGCAGCACTCAGCCGGCTGCAAAATGGGGATCATGTGTTAATCAGTGAAGGATGTACTCATCATCGGCAATGCGAAGATATCGGTACGCAAAAAATACCTCGTTGGGTAGAAGCATATACGGAAAAAAAGCTCGTATTTTCTTTTACTTCAGGCGGCGAGTTTCCACATGATTTGTCACCATACGCTCTGGTCATTCATTGCGGCGGCTGCATGTTAAATGAAAAAGAGATGGGATATCGGACGCAGCATGCAATTGATGCCAATGTACCCATAACAAACTATGGCATTGCCATTGCACAGATGCATGGAATCTTACGGAGAAGTTTAGAACCGTTTGCAGAATTACTCCATATCCTAGAGGAAAAATAATAGCAATATCATTTGATGAAAACGAGAGAATATCCTTTGATATTCTCTCGTTTTCATTGGATGCTTTAGCTTAACAAAACCCCTAGTTCTACTAGGGGTAAATAAAATACTTTAGTATATAAAACCTCCTAATTATAATTTTAGAATGAAGGTTTGGCGACCGCATTACTAAAAGAAAATCAGGAG
>DXEB01000039.1 GCA_019115165.1 Candidatus Anaerotignum merdipullorum
TGTAGGTTTTCTCAAGAGCAAGAGTGCACTGATGATATTTGATAGACATGCAAATTTAAAATACAAATATGGAAGGAGAAATTTTTGGGCAAGAGGATATTTTGTTGATACAGTAGGACGAAATGAAAAGGCGATAAAAGAATATATAAAAAATCAGTTGGAAGAAGATTATATGGCAGATCAAATCTCGTTAAAAGAGTACACAGACCCGTTTACGGGTAGCAGAGGGAAATAAGGCAAAATAGACAGCCACTTTTAGTGGCTGCCTGTAATTGTAATGCGATGCCAAATCTTCGATATTCCCTTTTAGGGAATAAGCACGCAATACCCCTTCTAGGGGTTGTTCAAACCACTAGTTTACTAGTGGTTTTGATTATGTATAAAAGCAGGATGTGTGTATGTGCAATAAAAGAAGCGAGATGGTCTTTGGGAATCAAAATCACTTTTGTAAAAATCAGATGCTGTATCAAATGGGTTTGAAAAAGAATTGGCGGATACAAGAGAAAGACGGATTGCATTTATGAAAATATGCGACGTGGTCTATCGTTAAGATACAATTGAAGAAAGCGTGGAATCCTTGCCCAAAAGGATTGGTCAGATCGGAGCACTAGGTACTTCCAAATGCTTTACAAAAGCAATATATCATACCTCTTAAAGTATTTGGGAATGGTAAAAACTACGAATTGGAGGGATAGATAACACAAGACAGATAAAGAGCAAAGATACAGTTTGGTTTAATCGGCGTAATTTGAAAATAAGTAATACGGAAGATGTGTATAAATGGTTTTTCAGTTTTAAGAAGTTGTCTCAGGGAAAATGAGGATGTGATATAAAAAACAAAAAAATGGTGCAGCATTTCGGATTTTGGAAATGCTGCACATAAGCATATGCTTTTTTGGAAAATTTGTTGTTTTGCTTGGCAATCTGTGAAGACTTCATAGGAAAGCGGAAGAGAATCCAATTGTTTGCTTGTTGGCAAAAGTTTTTACGTAGCAGATGGGATTAGTCTAAAACAGGTGCCAGCAATACTCTTCCTGTCCCGCGGAAAACATTTACCAATCCTTCGCCGGAAGCCGCAGAGCCGATCAGGGATTTGCCAGATCGCTCCACAGTAAAAGACAAAGATCCGCTCCAGGCAATCGCATAACTGCCGTCTACTTTCAATATGTCATCCTGCAGCTGAATTTCTACCAATTCTTCACGTGGACAAGGGGATTCCAAGCATACCACACCTTGTCCGGAAATGCCGAGATTAAACAATCCTTCGCCTCCGGCTACTGCTGAGGATAAATTGGAGCGCATAATCGCTTTTTGCTGTAATGCGGAATCGCAAGCCAAAAACAGTCCGTCTTCTAGAACCATCGTGCCGTTCCAGTTTGCCAGATCTTCCAGTAATATGTATTTATAGGTAGGTTCTAATACCAATGTGCCATTGCCAGTATATTCTGGTTTGATTGCAGATTCACCAGTAGCTTTTCCACGTAATGCTTTTCCAAATAGATCACCTACGCCTTTGATACCGGTGGTTGCGTTTACGTCGCCAACGGTCCATTGCATCGCGCCTGCTTGCAATGTGATATTCGCTTTTTTTAAGTCGCAAATGACCTGACGTCTGCGGACATTCATTTGATAGGAAAAATAAGCTGCTGCTGCATTTCCGGGGTTGACGCTAAGATCGCGCAGATATTCAATTACGGTAAATGGTCCCAATTCTGCAATGACTTGGATATCGTCATTTTCGGTAAGGTTCTTGATTTGGTACATTACATAGCCTCCTTCTTCGTTCAGAACTAACAAAAATATTCCAATTTATGTTGCTATTTTATCATATTTTTATGATGCGGACAATTGTTTTTCTGTTAAGATTTTGTAGAAGACCGAACGGGGATTGTAATTTTTACAGGAATTGTTTATACTAAAAAAATGGAAACGGCAGTATCAGCTAAAGGATGTAGGTGAACGAAATGGAAAAAGAAATGGTTGTCGCTCTGGATGCGATGGGAGGCGATTTTGCGCCTATGGAACCGGTAAAAGGCGCTGTGGATGCAGTGAATGAAATGCAGGTTTGTGTAAAATTGATTGGTCAAGAGGATCGCATCCGGAAAGAGCTGGAACAATATACGTATCCGCAGGATCGTATTGAAATCGTGCATGCGGAAGAAATCATTGGTACGGATGAGTCGCCAACCATGGCAATTCGGCGGAAAAAAAATTCTTCGATGGTTGTTGGAATGCAGATGGTGAAAAACGGAGAAGCGGACGCTTTTGTTTCGGCAGGAAGCACTGGGGCACTTTTGACTGGTTCCTTGTTGATTGTCGGCAGACTACCTGGCGTGGAGCGCCCGGTACTGGGAACTTGCCTGCCGACGAAAAAAGGATTCACATTTTTGGTAGACAGCGGTGCAAATGTGGATTGCAAGGCGAAGTATTTGGAGCAATTTGGTAAAATGGGCTCTGTCTATGTAGAAAATGTGTTTGGTGTGAAAAATCCTTCGGTTGCTTTGGTTAATATTGGTGCGGAAAAAGAAAAAGGCGACACTCTGACCAAAGAAGCGTATGAATTATTGGAAGCATCTGATTTACATTTTACTGGGAATATTGAGCCGAGAAATATTCCATTTGGAGAGGCCGATGTGGTGGTTTGCGATGGGTTTGTAGGGAACACGATTTTGAAGTTTGCAGAAGGATTGAGCAAAACGATAATTGATGTCATTAAGACAGAAATCACGAAGGGATGGTATCAGATCCCGGCCGCAATGCTGCTTACACCATTTCGGAACGTTAAAAAATACTTTGATGCCGATGAGGTAGGCGGTGCACCATTTATTGGATTGAAGGCACTGGTTGTAAAGGCGCATGGCAGTTCTAATGCAAAAGCATTCAAAAATGCGATTCGGCAGTGTGTTTTATTCAAACAGGCGGATATTGTGGGAAAAATTCAGGACAAACTATAAATGGCAGGTAACCATGATGAATGGTTTTTGGATTTTTTGCTGACAAATTTGGTAAAATAGAGTATAGTAGGAACAGAGAAACAAAAAGGAGGCTGTGAAATTGGATGAAGAGATAATTATGCGAATCATTGCAGAACAGCTTGGCGTTTCAGCAAATTCGCTGGAGGAAGAAACGGCGTTTGCTGATATTGGAGCGGATTCTTTAGATATGTTTCAGATAATTTCTGCGTTGGAGGAAGCCTTTGATTTGGAATTTGACCACGATGCGGCAGAAGGAATCGCTACGATTGGCGATGTAACGGACTATATAAGAAAAGCAATGGAGAATTGATATGAACTATCTGAATTTGGAAGAATTTGAAAAGAAGCTGGGGTATCGTTTTCAGGATAAAAAGCTGTTGTTATTGGCTTTGACACATAGTTCTTATGCCAATGAGAATAAACAGGGCAGTCATGAAAATAATGAACGACTGGAATTTCTTGGAGATGCTGTGCTGGATATGGTAGTTAGTGAATATATGTACAAAACCTTTCCGGAGATGCCGGAGGGGGAATTGACAAAGCTGCGGGCGGCTGTGGTCTGCGAAGGTTCTTTGGCAGGGCTATCCAGAAGGTTGGGCGTAGGCAGGAATCTTTTTTTAGGCAAAGGGGAAGAAAGTACTGGCGGAAGAAATCGGGATTCCATATTGGCTGACGCTTTTGAAGCCATTATTGGAGCAGTTTGTATTGACGGCGGGATTGATGCGGCTGCGGTATATGTTATGCGTTTTATGGAAGCACAGATTGCACAAACCAAAACCAATTTCCGTAATTTGGACTGCAAGACGCATTTGCAGGAAATCATTCAGAAAGTAAGTAAAGTGCCATTACACTATGCCATTGTGGATGAAAAAGGACCAGATCATAATAAAGTTTTTGTGGCAGAGGTGACACATGAAGGAAAAGTATTGGGACAGGGCAGCGGAAAGAGCAAAAAAGAAGCGGAGCAGAATGCTGCCAATGCTGCATTGGAAAAAATGAACTTGTGAAAAATCGGAAACAGATGATACAAAGACCATGTCTTAAAAGAAGTCATCTGTTTTTGTTTTGTGATCCAGAAGGTGGGGAAAGGAACAGCATATCCGGCGGGATATTTTGGCGAAATACAAAGAAGCGTTTGGGCGGTGTATATCAGAAGAGAAAGAGAATCCTGTTTGATGACGAAGGCTTCGGCGGTTATCTTTAGAAAGAAGTAAATAGACGCTTTTGTGAGGTGATCGCTTTTTATTGTTGGATACTGCGTTCGATTTTTCGATATTATGTTGGAATGAGTCCTCGCATGCGGTGGATTGTAGAGTGTTGACTTTCCCGAAGTATATTGCGCGGTGTGACAAATGCCTTTATATTACTGGTTGAATGGCTTTTTCTTGCAATGTTTTATTAGAAAGAGGATGCACGTTTTAAGGATGCCTATGGAGAAAAGTTTCTGCCATGTTGTTGTAGAGGTACTGTGAGAAAAGGGTGCTGCATTGGAAGAATCTACGTTTCTTCGTTGCTTTTTTCCGAGAAATTCGGTAGAATATTTGAGAATGATCTGTCATAGAAAACAGAAAGGATGATAGGATGAGCGACAAAGAAGTGGTATTCCAAATCGGACCGATTCGTCCGCCAAGTGAAGCCAACAGTCTTTTGCTGCGTGTGACGGAAAACTGTCCTTGGAATAAATGTAAATTTTGTATGTTATATAAAAAGAATGATTTCCATACGCGCCCGGTGGTGGAAGTGAAAAAAGATATTGATGTAATGGCAGAATACCGTGACCGTATTTTGGTACACCAGAAAGGAACGGAATGGAATATGCCGGCGATACAAAATGAATTTGCTGCATTGCCTTCTGATGAGGCGCGCATGTGTTATCAAATGGTATTTACTTGGTTGACAGAAGGCGGTCGACAGGCAATTTTTTTGCAGGATGCCAATACGATGGTATTACGTCCGGAATGGCTGATAGAAATTGTGTCATATATACGGGAGCGTTTTCCGGAAATGCAGCGGATTACCTCTTATGGCAGGGCGAATACGCTGGCGCGTATCTCAGAGGCAGATTATCGCGCACTGCGTCAAGCGGGATTAGATCGCATTCATTCGGGATATGAATCTGGTTCGGATCAAGTACTTCGTCTGATTGCCAAAGGAACAACCCAGGAAGAACAGATCATCGGCGGCAGAAAAGTGCGGGATGCAGGTATTGAACTATCCATCTATTTTATGCCTGGAGTAGGTGGGAAAGAGTTATCGGATGAAAATGCAGTGGAAACGGCAAAAGTTATCAATGAAGTGGATCCGGATTTTGTGCGCCTGCGAACGTTTGTACTGCGCAGTGGATCTTTGATGGAAGAAGTTAGAGATTCAGGAGTGTATACGGAAGCGACAGATATGGAAAAATTATTGGAAATCCGAAAAATGATTGCGCATATTGACCCATCCCGTGTTAGAGGAAGGCTTACGAGTGACCATATCATCAATCTGCTTCAAGAAGTCAGTGGAGACTTAGACTGTGATATTCCGTGGATGCTATCCTATATTGATGCGTTTTTGGCATTGCCAGAAGTGGAGCAGAAAAAATATCAGCTGGCTAGAAGAATGGGATTTCCATATGATTGGAAACAGTTATACCGTTTAAGGGAGAGAGACTTGACGCATATTGAAGATATGGCAAAACATATTGTGGATGAACGACAATGGGAACAATTGCTGCATCGGTTTACAGATCGCTATATTTAAGGAGATGAAGGTATGGATAAAATGGATATTATTACAAAGGTGATACCACTGCTTCTGGTAATTTGCATTGTGTATTATAATATGCGAAAAATACGGAAAAGTCTGGATACGATGAAGCAGGAGCATTGCAATGGTTCCTGTCAAGGATGTGCGCACAGTGCGGACTGTGCTTCTGCACGATCGAGCGAAAAGGAAGAAGAACCGCGGGCATAATAGTTGAGCCGCGGAGCAGAAATGAAATTTTGTTTGGAGTACAATCCAAACCGAATGTTTGCAACAAATACAGAGATATCTTCCGTGTAGGATGAAATGATATCAGGCGATAGATACAGGAAAGGAATAGAAGAGAACCATAAGAGTATGAGCAAAAATTGAGATGTTCATGCTCTTGTTTTTGTGAAAATCCTTCCCTTTTTTTTCAAGAAATGGCAGGAAAAAGTGATTGGAAAACAGAATACTTATGTTATACTTTGGGAAGAAACAGAGTTTTTGCAGGAATCCAAAGAAGCAGAAGGATCCATCATTTGGTGAAAAACATAACGGAGCAGGAGGGATTTACAATGAATCAGAAAATGGGACTGGCGTTGATTTGTGCTGCATCAATCGGTTTAGGGGCAATACCGGCATATGCGGCAGACAATGGTGATATTTCCGTAACCATAAATGGAGAACCGATTACCTTTTCTGCCCAGCAACCAGTGATTCGGGATAATATTACGCTGGTGCCGGTTCGAGGGGTATTGGAGAGTCTGGGAGTTACTGTGACATGGAGTGCGTCCGCGAAAACGATTACTATGACGGAAGGAGAAAAAACCGGGGTGCTGGCGATTGGCAGTGATCTGTTCCAAGCGGGCAGCCGTTCCGTACAGTTAAGTGCGCCTGCACAAAATATCAATGGGTCTGCGATGATTCCCTTGCGCGCAGTAGCGGAATATTTTGGAGCGGATGTGGCATGGGATGCTGAAAATCGAACGGTTGCGTTGACCAAACAGACTTTGTCTGTGACGGATAAAACGTACCAAAAAGAAGTAAAAGCAGAAGACGGAACCGTATTGGCACTGGCAACAGCGGTATATCCTGTGGTATCGGCGGATGCGGAAAAAACAGAAGAAGTCAATCAAACCATTGCCAATATAGCAAGAAATGCGGTGGATACCTACGCACAAGCGATTACAGAAGTGGTGACGGAAGAATTTGAAGCGTTGGGAGCAGATTTTCGACCATATCAGATGGTGATCTCTTATCAGGATGTATACGGCACGGATACGATCCTTTCCTATTTAATGACTGCAGGAGAATATCGAGGAGGTGCAAATGGTACAGAAAAAGCATTTGGTATGGTACTGGATTTGACAACAGGAGAACAGCTGGCGTTGACGGATTTTGTATCGTTGGCAAATGGTCAGACAACGCATGATTATTTGGCAGATATATTCCGGAATGATATGGTGCAGCATCCAGACAGATATCTGGCAGGTGCGGAGGCGACACTGGCAGATGAAAATACTAATTTGAGTTTTTATTTGAAAGATAGCAAAACATTGGTAGCAACAGCAGACCAAACCAGCATCCAGCCGCACTCTTCTGGTATTGTGAAGGTAGAAGTAGATTTGTCTGTGAAATAAAAAGCTGTTTGGTGCAAGAGAGCATGGGATAGATTGGTTGAACGATGATTTGGCAAGGATTGTGGTATGGCATGCCCAATGAAAGTGATTAAAAGTTTTGCAGATATTTCGTTCAAAAGATGGTTAATCCAACATTGGTTATGTAAGAAAATAGTGGAAACACAAAGAGCATCTGCCTGACATGGCAGATGCTTTTTGTGTGCTGTATAAAACGAAATAAGATTGTAAAAAAATAGCAGACAGCGCTAAATGGATATTTCTGACAAAAAAGAATGAATTTGGCTGCTAGCAAATGAAAGGCACAATATATTGTCCTTACAACAGCAGCAGAGTGAGAGAGTGGTCAGAAGTATGGATAATTTGACAAGGTGAGTAAGAAGAATCATTTTATTGTCGAAAGAAAGACAAAAGACACAGAAGAAGATGGGATTTAGACTTGCAGAATCAAGGAAATATGGTATAATGTTAAAAATTCATACTTTTGTAAAAAAATAGTAATGAATTTGAAAAAATAAAAGGAGTGGATGCTATGAAACGGTTAGCAGGCATGATAATGACAGCACTGCTCTCCGCAAGTGTTTGTGTCACTGCCTTTGGTGCAGTTTCTACAGATGCGGCTCCGTGGGCGGTAGCACATATGGAGGAAGCATATGCAGAAGGGTTGATTTCAGATACACTGATGCAAAAGGCAAGAAGTGTAATGACTCGTGCAGATTTTTGTGATATGGTAGTGACATTTTATGAAAAAGTAACCGATACGGTGGCGGAGTTGCCAGAAGAAAATCCGTTTTTGGATTGCAACAGGGAATCGGTGCAAAAAGCGTATCAGCTTGGGATGATAGCAGGAATAGAAGAAGGAATTTTTCGCCCGGAGGATGCGTTAACCAGAGAACAGCTAAGCATTCTGCTGGTACGGATGCTGGAAAAGTGTGGTATGGATTTATCTGATTTTGCTACAGAAACAACTTTTTCTGATACAGGAAATCTTCAGCAGGGAACGCAGCAATATTTGAGTCAGGCTTACAGTGCAGGGTTGCTGTCTGGTTATGGAGATAACACGTTCCGACCGAAACAGACATTGACAGTACAGGAAGCGGTTACGGCTTTTTTGCGAGCATATCATTTTTATGAACAGTCAGGAAATCGTTCGACAGAAGAAGAATTGGAAACAGCAGAATATCAAATAGAAATTGGTGGCAAGCAGATTGCGTTGGGTCAAACTGCAGAACAGATACAAGCAGCCTGTGGCGCGCCTGCCAGAATAGATGAACCCTTTTCCGGTTTACAGCGTTATATTTATACAACAGATGGTAAGGAATACTTTTTTGTGACGTTTCAGGACGGTCAGGCAGTGGAAATATTTACGCCTATAGATACATTTTTATATCAGAGTTTGCATGGAGGAATTTCTGCAGATCAGATTCCGTTCCCATATGTGATAAGTAGTGTGGATCATTGCGCAGTACTTACGCTGGAGTCTGTATCTGTGCGTTTACCATTGGATTATGAGAATCAGGTTTGTGGAATTTTGCTGCAAACGAAAGCATTTGCTGCCGTGGATCATTTATCAGAAACAATCAGTCAACAGCAGAGAATTTGTTTGGAAACAGAATTGCTAGAGATCCTCAATGCCAGACGGATGCAACAGGGATGTGTGAAGTTGGCAGAAAATGAAGATTTATCAGAAGTATCTTATGCACACAGTAACGAAATGGCACAAGAGAATTATTTTGATTATAATAGTTTAGATGGCAGAACGCCATTTGAGCGAATGCAGGAAAGCAATCTTTCGTTTCATACAGCGACGGAAGTAATTGCTAGAAGTAGAGGAGAAGTGGTACAGCTGTATGCAGAGCTGATACGTAGTGCGGCAAAGAACAACAGTGTATTTGATAATACAGTAACACAGGTGGGAATTGGGATTGCCAATCGTGGTAAGACATTGTATGCTACTGTAGATTTATATTCGAGTATGGAGTCGGCAGAATAACTGCCGACTTTTTTTGGAATCTGTCGTGACGGAATGGTATAAGGAAGAAAGAAGCATGGAGAAAATTATCCGTTGTTGTATCAAGACGGTATAGAAGAATGCTGTATGATGTATTCTTTCAGAAACAGAGACATTCCGAAAAAAGAAGGTGATTTTATTGTTTATGGATGGACAGGTATCCAACGTTACAGAATCAGTGGTGTGGTATTTGAGTCAAATGACAGGATCCGAATATTAGGTTGAGGAAATGGAACGAATCGATGGATAGACATATGTATTGGATAGAAAACTAAAAAAATGTAGTGCTGTTTTCATGGCTGTACAGAATAGAATAATAACAGTATAGAATGTGGATGAAAATATGCAGAAAAGATTTTAATTTTATTTTAGGGAAATCAGATGGATGCGTCAATTGCTGTAACAACAGAGTGGTGTTGGATAAGGATTACGTTATATCGTAGGGAGATGTTTGGCTTCGTTTGGGATGGGAAGTGATGTTGTGGTTGATAAGATTGTGTCGGAAGGGGAAAAATGTTCTGCTTTAGGCGGGTTAGAATGCTATGGAGATGTACCAAAGAGAGATATATTATGAAATGGATGTCTTAAAGCGAAAAATAGAAAACTGAGGCAGAAAAAGTGAGAAGCAAAGATAATATGATTTTGAATGACCATGACAGAACAATGAAAGGCAACAACAGTACTGTATGCATTATCAAAGGCAGGAGGGTTGTATGATAGAGGACGTAGTGAGTGGAAGCAAAGTTATGATCAAGTATATCAGAAATTTGGAAAAAGATTCCATTTTTGGACATTCCCAAGAATTCGTTTTTATGATATAATATAAAAAATTATGAATATGGAGACTGTGGTATATGGCAGTTGCATTTTGGCTGACAGACAGATAAATGATTTCTCTTTTCCTGTTGACAGTTCATATAATCTAATCTAAGATGTTCCAATCTTTTCTTTTCATCTATTTCCAGATGGTAATTTTTTCTCCACTGCTTTTTTCAGAAAAATATTTTTTTCTGAAGTCAAACAGTTCTCCTGTATAAAATGGATTTCTTTTTACATGTTTTGTCACAGAGAGGATGTCGAAAGATAAAACAGTCTTGGTGACTCCCATGCCATGTGGATTGTTATATTCGGCAAAGTTTCCGTGGTGGATTGTATTTGGAAAAACATTTGCGTCAATCATAATTTTACCGTTGTTACTATAGGATGAGGCTGTATAAAAGAATGGAGATGAACATGAATCATACATGGAAAAAATTAAATGAGAAATTATCGGAAGCGTTAGGATCTGTATTGCCGGTTGTTGCCATAGTGATGGTCTTATGTTTCAGTATAGCACCCATTTCACCGAGTATTTTACTTTGCTTCCTGATGGGAGCGACAATTATTATTGTGGGCACAATGTTTTTTACATTGGGAGCGGAAATTAGTATGACACCAATGGGGGAGCATGTTGGTGCAGCAATGACCAAAAGTAAAAAATTATGGGTGATTATTTGTCTTGGATTTATTTTAGGTTTTATCATTACGATTTCGGAACCCGACTTGCAGGTGCTGGCGCAGCAGGTGCCGTCTGTACCGAATATGACACTAATCGTGTCGGTTGCGATTGGTGTAGGATTATTTCTGGTAGTGGCGCAGCTGCGTATGTTGTTTGGAATTCCGCTTTCACACATGTTGGTAGGCTTTTATTTGCTGGTATTTTTGGCAGCGATTTTTCTAGTTCCTTCTGGATTTTTGGCAATTGCGTTTGATTCCGGTGGTGTGACTACCGGACCGATGACGGTACCATTTATTATGGCACTGGGTGTAGGTATTTCCGCGGTACGAAGTGACAGACACGCTGCCAATGACAGTTTTGGTTTGGTTGCACTATGTTCCATTGGTCCAATTCTTGCGGTTTTGGCGTTGGGAATGGTCTTCAAACCAGATTCAGCGGCATATGTTCCGCCGGTTTTGCCAGAAATTGAAAATTCTAAAGAATTATGGACGTTATTCTGTGTGGGATTCCCCACGTATTTTAAGGAAATTGCGATTGCACTCTTTCCCATTATTTTGTTTTTTGCGATTTTTCAAGTGGCAGTATTGAAATTAAATAGAAACAATTTGAAAAGAATTATTGTCGGTATGATTTATACTTATCTGGGCTTAGTATTGTTTTTGACCGGTGCAAACGTTGGGTTTATGCCGGCAGGGAATTATCTGGGGCAGGTAATGGGGGCTGCAGACTATAAATGGCTACTGATTCCGGTAGGTATGTTGATTGGTTTCTTTATTGTACGTGCAGAACCGGCGGTATATGTGTTAAATAAACAAGTTGAGGAAATGACTGACGGTGCGATTCCGGCTGTTGCGATGAGTATGAGTTTGTCTATTGGTGTTGCCGTATCTGTTGGATTGGCAATGCTTCGCGTGCTAACTGGTATCTCCATTCTCTGGTTTTTGATACCAGGCTATGCGATTGCGCTTGGGCTATCTTTTTTTGTTCCAAAACTGTTTACGGCAATTGCCTTTGACTCCGGTGGAGTGGCATCTGGACCGATGACGGCAACATTTTTGCTGCCACTGGCACAGGGAGCCTGTATTGCAGTAGGAGGAAATATTGTAACAGATGCATTTGGTGCAGTGGCGATGGTAGCGATGACACCTCTGATTACTATTCAGGTATTGGGTATGATTTATCAAATCAAGAAAAAATATGCCGCAAAGGTACAGCCGATGCCAGAGCACATCAATGCGTTGGATATGTTGGATGATGATGCAATTATCGAACTGTAATGCTTGGCTGGATGGAAGGAGTGCAGAATGAGCGAATTATATTTAATGGTTTCCATTACAGAGAGGATATTGGTAAAAAAATTTGTGACATTATATGAACAGCATGGCGTTACATTGACGCTGCATACGCTGGGATTGGGGACTGCAGTCAATGAAACGCTGGATGCCCTTGGATTGGAAAAGACGGAAAAAGCCATGACATTTGGGTTTGTGACAGAAGAAACATGGAAAATCGTTAAGAAAGCGCTGCAAAGCCAATTGCAGATAGATGCCCCTGGTATGGGGATCGCATTTACGATTCCATTGAGCAGTATCGGCGGGAAAAAACCACTTTTATTGTTTACAGAGAACCAAAACTTTCAAAAAGGAGAGGAAACAACATTGAAAAATACCAAATATGAACTGCTGATTGTAGTTACAAACCTAGGATATACTGGAATGGTTATGGATGCTGCGCGAAAAGCCAATGCTGCCGGTGGGACAGTTATCCATGCGAAAGGAATCGGTATGGAAGGTGCGGAAAACTTTTTGGGCGTTTCCTTGGTCAGCGAGAGAGAAATGGTTTTCATTGTAGTGAAGAGCGAAATTCGCAATGATGTGATGCGTTCGATTATGGAGAACGCAGGTTTGACCAGCAAAGCGCAGTCTATCGTGTTTACACTGCCAGTAACAGAAACAGCTGGAATGCGGTTGTTGGAAGAAACTGAGTAAAGCGGATTGTTTGAGAAAAAGATAGACTGGGATAGCATCAAAACCCGGTAAAAGGTGAATAGATAAAGCCTTTTGCCGGGTTTTGTATTGATTAGATACATGCACGAAAAGAGCGAGTATGGCGGATAAGAGAGTCTCAAAGTATAGTGCTAAGCTTTTTGTATTACCTGTCTAGTATGCAGAAGAGTATGAACGGCGGTTTGTTCTCTGCGGTTATGGATAAAACAATGTCTGCTTCGAGTGAGAAACTTAACGATAAGAGATAATCATGCTGATTCTGCATAAGGTATCGGATGTATTTTCATATGTATGCACTTGATCTGCACGAAACCGTATGGCACTGCCATCTGCTACAGAGAAAGTACCCTCATGAATGGTAATTTTGACTTCTCCGGAAAATACAGTTAAAAATTCTTGAGTGCCTTGCGGGTGTGCCTCTGACTGTAAAGAAGTTCCGGGGTCCAACTCAATATATAATACTTCAAAATGTCGGTCAGAAGTAAAGTCAAACAGAGGATAGTTTCGATAGGAACCCCCGGATTCGAGAAATGGTTTCATCTCCCTTAAGTGAACCACATCCACGTCATTCTGGGGTCTGGACATCAAATCTGTAAATGGAATTTTCAAACCATTCGAGATTTTCCATATGGTGGAAATGGTCGGGTTTGTGGCGCCTCTTTCAATTTGTGCCAGCATGCTTTTGCTCACACCGCATAAATGAGCCGTTTGTTCCAAGCTAAGACCGCGTTGTAAACGTAATTGTTTGAGATTGTTTGCAAAAATAAGCTGAATGGGTTCCATGGAAATAATCCTTCCTTTTTTGATTTTGGTATTGATATTATATTGGACGTTTTGCATAATATAGAAAACGTCCAATATATAATATGTTTTGATTATTATAATGGAAATTTGATGAGATGTAAAGAGGTAATCCACAGATGGTACGCAGAAAGAACAAAAAGGAGGAATGCATGAGATCGTGTTCGTCGTACTGAAAGAAAGGATGAAAAGGTTTAGGATGAAAGGAGTTTTGTGTATGAGTCAGAATACAGCATATAATGTTACCAATGGTCCGTTTCCATTTTCCCATGCCATGGAATCCGATCATGTAGTATACCTTTCCGGGCAGCCGGCAATGGACTTGGAAACGAGAACGTTTTTAGGAGGATCTTTTGCGGAGCAGTTCCAGCAATGTTTTGCAAATTTGGATGCCGTATTGCAAGAAGCTGGTTTGAGTAAAAAAGATGTAGTCAAATGTACTGTTTTTCTGATTGATATGCGAGATTATCCAGAAATGAATGATTTGTATGCAAAGTACTTTGAAAAACCTTATCCGGCACGATCTTGTTTTGCGGTAAATGGATTGCCGTTGGGTGCTCGCATCGAAGTTGAAATGATTGCTCACCGGCATGTGGGCAAGTGATACGGCGAAAGGATTTTCTGTATCATCCCAATAAATGGTGTTGCAATTAGAATCGTACAGGTTTTCTATCTTACAGCAGTTATTTTCCAATGGCAATGTCAGATGGATAAGAGATGCTATTATTTTGTATGCAGTTACGCAGAAGGATTGGTGAACTGGCTGCATAATGCTAAGAGTACAGAATAGAATGCCTGAATGAAGACTTTTTTGCATAAAGTTAGAAGGGAGAGAAGATACATGATGACAATGGATAAACATCAGATTGCGGATTTATTGCTGGAAGCGCAGCGTACTGGAATTGCTCTGGATCCATCACTGAGGCAACCGTTTACATTGGAAGAAGCTTATGAAGTACAAAAATGTGTTGCGGAGAAAAAAATCAAACAGGGAAATAAGATGATTGGGAAAAAGATTGGATTTACTAGTCAGGCAATGCGGGATGCGCTGGGCATTGATCAACCGGATTATGGAAATTTGTTTTGAATAAAAAGACCGTTTGGAAAAGGATATTTTTGTCCGATTTTGAAACGGTAGAAGAAAAGGCAGCAGAATAGCAGTCAAGAGAAATGAAAGGGAATCCCTTTTTTCTTGGCTGCTTTTTTGTATGCAATAATGAACAAAACAAAAGATTTTTTAGATTGTTTGTGGAGGGGCGTGATTTGGTTTGTATATTCGAATAGGATCCTGGATTTTATCAAAAAGAAAATGTAATCTAGGTGAATCTATGAGTTTGTTATACTGAAGTGCCTCAAGGCGTATGGTGGTGAATGTTCAGTCCGGACTGGTTTATAAGCATCAGACCGTAATACCATCTTATATGATCGAAATATGGAAGAAAATAGCATTACGAAATAGACGGGAATATGCATAAAAGATTGCTGATGTGACAGCCTGTGAAAAACAGGCTGTTTTTTATTTGCTTTGTGACCTATTTTATATTAAATTTTGTTTACCGAACAGAAATGGAGGGGTGCATGATGTATCGCTTGTCAAAAGAACGCAAATTGTCGGAGGAGGAAATTGCGGTATACTTGCAGTTTTTGCAAGAGCAGGAGAAAAGCTCCGGCACGCTGGAAAAATATCGTCGGGATTTGCACCAGTTTTTTGCGTATTTTCAAGAGCGTGAATTGGATAAAGGGGCGTTGCTGGAATGGAAAGCATATTTACAGAAACAATATCATCCGTCTAGTGTTAATGGAAAGTTGACAACAGTCAACGGGTTTTTTACGTTTTACGGCAGATATGACTTACGTATGAAGCTGTTAAAGATACAAAAAGAAATTTTCAGCCGAGAGGAAAAAGAACTTTCCCGCACAGAATACGGAAGATTAGTAGGTGCTGCGGAACAAAAAGGAAATGAGCGATTGGCGCTGGTGATTCAGACCATTTGTGCAACCGGAATTCGTGTGTCAGAACTGCAGTATATTACAGTAGAAGCAGTGTGCCGCGGTCGGGCAGAAGTGAACTGCAAAGGAAAGCGCCGTATCATTTTCCTCCCTGTCGAATTACAGAAAAAATTAAAAGGTTTTTTGAAAAGAAATGGAATTCGTGAAGGTGTTGTATTTCGGACAAAGACAGGGAACCCGCTGAATCGCAGCAATATTTGGGCGGACATGAAAAAGCTGTGCCGTATGGCACATGTAGAACCAAGCAAGGTGTTTCCCCATAATTTGCGGCATTTGTTTGCAAGAACGTTTTACAGTATCGAAAAAGATATTGCAAAATTAGCAGATTTGTTGGGACACAGCAGTGTAGAAACCACCAGAATTTATATTATGGAAAGTGGGAGGGAACATCGAAAGAAATTGGAAAAAATGAGATTGGTTTTATAACGGATTTTCTGTTCCGTAGTAATTGGGTGTCATAGATATGCCTTTACATAATTGAATATATCATTTTTTTCACAAAAAAACAATAGAGATTTGGAAAGAAAGCACAAAAAGAAAACCGAAAGAGCGTATTTTTTTTGAAAGGTATATTTCGGTCTGTTTTTGTGCTTATTTTTATCTTTGCAATATCCCCGAATGAAAAAAGTGAAAAAAATTTCATAAAAAATGTGAAAAATAAAGCGTAAATTTGGAATCGCACCGGTTCTTTACAGAAAACACAAGAAAAAACTACTACGGAACAGAAAATTTGCAATAACAGAAGAGGAAGACCGATGAAAGAGATCCTTTTGACAGAAGAAAAAATGGAAGTATTTCTGCAATGGCTGCAGGAAGAGAAAAAACGTACCGCAGAAACCATACAAGAGTATCGACATACGCTGGTACAGTTTCGTGCGTTTTTGTCGCCGGATTTTCTGATACGGCAGGACAGCTTGATCCGTTGGCAGCAAGAGATGGAGAAAGAGGGCATACTGGCAAAACGTACTGTCAATCGGAGAACTTCTGCGGTAAATGCGTTTCTTTCTTATTTGGGGGAACGAAACTGGCAGGCGCCGCTACTCATTGTGGATCAACAAAAGAGTGACGCGAGACTGACAAGAAGCGAATATCTGCGTTTGCTTCAGGCTGCGAAGGTGCAGGGAAAAGAGCGCATTTATTTTATGATGAAAGTTTTGTGTATATTGGGGCTGCAGGTACGGGAGATGCCGCAATTGACAGTGGAGTTGGTGAAAGCCGGTCATGGTGACATTGGTGACCGAAGCAGAAAGCGAATGCTGCGTCTGCCAAAATCGTTACAGACGGAATTGCTGGACTTCTGCCGTAGGCAGGGTCTGCGGACAGGACCCATCTTTGTAACCAGAAACGGGAATCAGCTGCACAGAACCAGTGTCAATCTGTCCATGAAGCAGTTATGCGAGGATGCACGAGTGGCGCAGGAAAAAGCGACGCCGCGCTGTCTGCATGAGCTATATGAACAGACACAGCAAGAATTGCGGGAAAACGTAACGATATTGCTTTTACAGAATTATGAAAAGATGCTGGAAGCGGAAAATGTATTGACGGCATGGGAGGTGGAGCAAAAAGGCGGTTAGAGGGGGAGAACAGAAGAAGCAAAAGGAAAGAAAGTTTTTACACGTTCTGGTTTTCACGAACCATAGAAAGCGGGGATGTCGTTTCTGTGGTGTGGAAAGTGTGTAAAATGGAACAGCGGTATGAAGAGGGGAGAGAAATGATGCGTACCGTGAAGAGAGAAGCGGAAGCGTCGGCATCCTCATATCGCGAGAGAATGGAGGAGGATGAAAATGCGTAAAAAGATAAAGCAGACGCTGAGCTTTTTGCTGACGTTTGTGATGCTTTGCGGGTTGTTGCCGATGACGGCAATGGCGGCGCCGGGAGATGTTACAGCGAGCAAAACAGCGGAGTATAACACAGAAACGGGTGAAGTTACCATCACCATGACTGTGAAAGGGGAACCTGTGACACAGACCACCAAATCCAAAGCGGATGTTGTGCTGGTGGTAGATAATTCCGGCAGTATGGCATCCGGTGTCGGAACCCCGTGTAATACACCCAGTAGTGAGTTTGAAAAGCCTTGGTGGGATTTTTTAGGTTGGGTAAAAGAATGCCCTACCTGTCATGCGAGATACTGGAATGGACCTATATTTGGATATGTACCTGAGGTGTGTGAAGGAGAAACAGGTGGAGCTCCTAGAATTGATACAGCCAAAAAGGTTGGCAAAACTTTCGCTGGCAGTATTCTGTCTAAAGAAAACGACAATCGGATGGCAGTCATCGGTTTTGCGCATGGAGAAAAGGGATGGGATGCTAATCCAATTAAAGTAAGACAAGACTTGACAAAGGATGTTACTCGGATAGATAGCGCGTTAGATAGTATGGACGCGAATGGCGGTACCGATTATACTTCTGCATTGCAGGCAGCTTATGACATGCTGGACAGTAGAGCGGAAAAAGATCGTCCCGGTTATGTTGTTTTCATCTCTGATGGCGCACCTGGTTTATCTGGTGAGTCTATCAGTGATTCTGACTGGAATGGCTCCGAACAGGCGACTGCCATCAAGAATGCAGGTTATAAGCTTTATACTATTGGTATTTCGTTGGATGAGGCAGCGGATGACTATCTGGAAAGCTTGGCAAGTGACCTAGACCATTATAAAAATGTAGATGATGCAAATTACGCAGAAGAATTGAAAAAAATTCTGGAAGAATGGGCAGAGGATATTAATACAGTGAATGCCGGTACAGAAGCAGAATTGGTAGATAGTGTTTCTGAGGGCTTCACATTGGTGCGTGATCAGGATGTTCCCGGTTTGACATTTGATTATGAAAAGAACGAGGTAACATGGAATGTTGGCGACATCACAAAAGAGGAAAAACAAATATCCTTTAAGGTGATACCCAAGGAAGATACTTCTGGTAATGGCATTCCGACAAATGCGAGCGCAACATTGACCTATAAAGATCCAAATGGTACCATTCAAAACAAGGATGTAGCTACCGCGACTGTTGACATTCCCGCACCTCCCGTTCAAAACGTTACATTGACTTATGACGCAAATGGCGGTGAAGGAACTGTATCTGAAAGTGCGGAGTATCCCATCAATACGGAAGTAACAGTTGCAGAGCAAGGAAATCTTGTAAGAGATAACGCGGTATTCCTTGGCTGGAGCGAAACCAAAACAGATCTGATTACCAGTGCTGAAGGTGAAGCTAACGCTAGAATTCTGAATGGTACATTCAAGATTACAGAGGATACAACACTGTATGCAGTCTGGGCACAAGACGGAAACGGAAACGGCGATCCAGACTATAGAGAAGATAAGTATAACATAACTTATCAATGGGCTTTCCCTGAAGATGCAAAATGGGATGAAACTGATCCAGAACCGACGGTACCTGTTGGCGAGACAGATGTCATTTCTGGTACGGAGCATACAGTCGATGTTACTTTTGTAAAGGATGAAAGAGAAGTAACAGACGCAAACGGCAATATCTATACGTTCCGAGGCTGGACGGCACAAGGAGCAGATATTGTTGATGGCAAAGTGACAGTTAGAAACGCTGATGTTACCATCACAGGTACATGGGAACAAACTGGCGCAGGAGGATCATATATTGAACCTAAAATTGCAGCATATTTTGTGGAGCATTATTTTATACCAAAGGGAAGTACTGAACCCGTAAAGGTAGATACCGAAATCAAGTATGATGAAATCGGAAACACTGTTATGGCAGAGCCTTTAACCTATGATGGCTATACATATGATGCAGATTATTCCGGCATTGTAAACAGTGGGACAGTAACGCTGCCTATAGCAGGACCGGATGGAAACCCGACCAATATTTTGACACTGAAACTGTACTACACGCAAGATACATATACAGTAACGTATGAATGGACGGGTGCGGAAAACCTTGATGCTACATTGCCCGAAATGCTGTCTGGTATTGCGAAAGGGGAAACCTATGAAATAGATAGTACCTATCAGCAAGGAACAACAGTAACAGGAACAGATGGCAAAACATATATATTCAGTGGTTGGACATGGAACGGTGTCCCTGTTTCTGGAACACAGACCATGCAGGCAGAAAATGTAGTTTTGAAAGGGGCATGGAGTCAACAGGAAACCCAACCCATAGTTGTTTCTGTATACCGGAACAGCAATACAGAAACCCCCATTTTCTCTAAGCAGGTAGATGAACTGGCGAAAGGAGAAACTTTCAATTTGAGCAAATTGGAAGGAATTCTTGCTGATGCAGGCATTACCGGAGAAGAAGGCGTTGATTATGAATTTGACGGCTGGTACAACGATGGTGGCTGGAATAATTACCTGCAAGGTAATCCAGACAATACATTGGGAGAATCTATTACCATCAATGGATGGACAAACATCAAATGTATGGTAACAGATTATGTTCCGATTCACGTTTATGCTGTCGTAGACGGCGATCAGGCGAATGCGGAAGAAATCTATTCCGACAAAGCCCTGATGGGTGAAAACCTGCTGGATTATCTGAATGCAAATGTTCCGGAAAAAGCAGCAAATTGGGATCGTGATGGCTACGACCGTGACCTATGGTACAATTGGGATTGGTTTGGTCATAAATTCAATGATGAAACAAAAGTTAACGGCTGGACCAAAGTATATGTCACCTATACTTCGCAGGAACAGGTTGCACAGATGGTGATTTATCGCAATGGCAACATGGAAGAGCCTTACCAGACAGTATCTCTGAATGACAAACTGGATGGCGTAAAGAAAAACGATGTGATTCAGTTAAATGGTAAGGAGCAAACCATTTCCTTGAATGGAAAAACGGTAGCATTGGAGGACTATTATACCCCGGATAAATTCGCAAATGGCTATGTATTTGATGGCTGGTTCAACGATGGTGCATGGAATCAGTATAAAGATGGTGAAACAGTCGAAGGATTGAATGAAATCACAGTCAATGGCTGGACCAATATCATCGTGATGGTATGGGATGAATTCCCTGTGTACTATCATATTGATGGTGAAATGGTTCATACGGATACCATTACAGCAAAAGATTTGGACAGCTATGAATTCTATCAGCCGGATCCGAGAGAAGATTATACTTTTGATGGCTGGTATGAAAAAGAATCCGATATTGGCAATGAAAATAAGAAAGCGGATTTGCCTCTGAGTCTGAAAAAATATGAGCTGTATGGCAGATATGACGCAGAAAAACAGCCGGAAGACAAGACGCTGAATATCTACTGGAGCATTGATAAGCCGGAAGGAGCAAGCTTTGTACTTTCTGAAGAATCTTCTTATACGGAAACCTTTGCATGGGCAGACAGAGATCATGATATCCTGCTGCC
>DXEB01000040.1 GCA_019115165.1 Candidatus Anaerotignum merdipullorum
TGGGCGGCGGCGCCTATTACTTGGCAATGCCAAAAGTATGCCGTGTCGTATTGACAGGCAAACTTCACCCCTGGGTAACTGCAAAAGACGTGATTCTGGAAATTTTACGTCGATTAACCGTAAAAGGTGGCGTTGGCAAGGTCATGGAATATGCCGGAGACGGTGTAAAAACCTTAAGTGTGCCGCAAAGAGCAACCATCACAAACATGGGTGCAGAATTGGGTGCAACCACTTCTGTTTTTCCCAGCGATGAAGTGACCAGAGCCTTTTTACAGGCACAGGGGAGAGAAGAAGACTGGATAGAACTGAAAGCAGATGATGACGCTGTATACGATGAAGAAATTGTCATTGCATTAGATGAAATCGAACCACTTGTGGCTTGTCCACATAGTCCGGACAATATCAAAAAAGTCAGTGAAATAAAAGATTTGTTGGTAGACCAAGTCGCAATTGGCAGCTGTACGAACTCTTCTTACACCGATATGATGACCGTTGCAGCATTGCTAAAGGGCAAGACGGTTGATCCCGATGTCAGTCTTGTCATTGCACCCGGTTCCAAACAGGTAATGAATATGCTGGCAGCAAACGGCGCATTAGCTGATATTATTTCCGCCGGCGCGCGAATCTTAGAATGCGGATGCGGTCCATGCATTGGTATGGGACAGGCACCCGCCACCAATGCAGTTTCCCTGCGCACGATCAATCGAAACTTTGAAGGCAGAAGCGGTACAAAATCTGCACAAGTCTATATTGTCAGCCCAGAAACCGCAGTTGCCAGTGCGTTAAGCGGTAAATTGACCGATCCACGCACCTTGGGCGAAGCGCCTTCTATATCCATGCCGGAACATTTTATAATCAATGATAATCTGGTAATCCCACCGGCTCCAGAGGGTACATGTGTCAAAGTAGTACGCGGTCCCAATATTCAGCCCTTCCCGAAAAACACGAAAGTGACCAAAGAAATCAAGGGCAGCGCGTTAATCAAAGTCGATGATAACATTACGACGGACCATATTATGCCGTCAAACGCAAAATTACTGCCTTTCCGCTCGAATGTGCCATATTTGGCAGATTATTGCCTGACACCATGTGATCCAGACTTCCCGGCAAGAGCGAAAAAAGCAGGCGGCGGATTCATTATCGCAGGGCAAAACTATGGTCAAGGCAGCAGCAGAGAACATGCCGCATTGGCACCTTTGCAACTTGGTGTCAAAGCCGTAATTGCAAAATCGTTCGCCCGTATTCATATGGCAAATTTGATCAACAACGGCATATTGCCATTAGTATTTGTCAATGAATGGGACTATGATACTATCCAAGTGGGAGATGAATTTGTCATTCATTATGCATCAGATCAAATCAAAGGCGCTGCTCAAGGACAGCTTGTCAACGTCACCTGTGTAAAAACTGGTGAGGAAATCCCCACCCGTTTGAACATTTCTGAACGTCAAAGAGATATCCTTTTGGCGGGCGGTTTACTGAACTATACGAAGGAATCCAACTAAGGAGGCATCTGATTATGGCATATCATATAACTTTAATCCCTGGTGATGGAAGCGGTCCAGAAGTTATTTCTGCTGCAAAACGTGTGGTAGAAGCGACGGGTGTTCCCATTGAATGGGAACAGGCAGAAGCTGGAGCAGCAATGATTGAAACATACGGTACTCCCCTGCCTGAGGAAACCATTGCATCCATTCGCAGAAACGGCGTTGCCCTCAAGGGTCCCGTCACTACTCCGGTAGGCACCGGATTTCGCAGTGTAAATGTTGCCATGCGGAAACAATTCGATTTATATGCAAACGTGCGACCCGCCAAGACGTATCCTGGCGTAATTACCAAATTTGATCATATTGATCTGGTTGTGGTACGAGAAAATACAGAAGACCTGTATGCCGGAATCGAGCATATGATAGGTGATGATGCGGCTGAAAGCATCAAATTGATTACCAGAAAAGGCTGTGAACGCATCATTCGTTATGCTTTTGATTTCGCAGTGCGAGAAGGCAGAAAAAAAGTAACTGCAGTACATAAAGCCAACATTATGAAATGCACAGACGGTATGTTTCTGGATATTGCCAGACAAATCTCCAAAGAATATCCGCAAATCGTCTTTGACGACAGTATCGTAGATGCCATGTGCATGCGTTTGGTGATGCATCCAGAGGATTATGATGTATTGGTTTGCCCGAATCTCTATGGCGATATTATATCAGATTTATGTGCAGGTCTGGTTGGCGGATTGGGTCTGACGCCAAGTGCAAACATTGGTGTTGGTGGTGCAATCTTCGAACCCATTCATGGTTCTGCCCCGGATATTGCTGGTCAGCATAAAATCAATCCAACCGCAGCAATTCTTTCCGCTTCCATGATGCTGGCACATTTGGGAGAAGCGAAGGCTGCTGCAAGTATTGAGCAAGCCGTAACAAAAGTCATCTCTGAAGGAAAAACATTGACTCAAGACATGGGTGGCAACGCTTCTACGGAAGATTTCACAGATGCAGTAATTGCTGCATTGAAATAAACGAAACAGAAAAATCTATATATTAGATCATCTGTTATGATATTCCGTCAATAAGAACATCTTCTTTGATGCAACGATATGTTTCACCATTATGATAAAACATCAGTATATAGAACGTGTTGAGAATCATGACAGCGCGGTTCTGACCTTGTAATAAAGTAGGATTGACGAATCAAAAACCCCGGCTATGCCGGGGTTTTTTGTATCTCTCATATTGCAGTTTTTTCATATTCTACTAAAAACAGACAACCATTCCATCATTCGGAAATACTTACCGGAAATCCACTAATTCTACGCCTGCATTTTTGACCATTTGTTTGAATTCTGCCATTTCGTCATCTGAAGGTGTAAAAAATTGATTCGATGGCATTTCCAAACCCAACGCTTCATATTTTCCAAAGCCAAATCGATGGTATGGAAGCAGTTCCATTTTCGCCTGCGGCAGATAACAGTGTACAAAGGCTGCACTTTTCGAAATATTTTCCGCATCAGCGTTTACACCACCAATAACCGGGATACGAATCACGATCTCCGCATCTATCTCGCTGAGTCGCTTCATGTTTTCCAAAATGCGCCTGTTGTCGACACCAGTAAAATATTGGTGCTTTACAGGATCCATATGCTTGAGATCCATAAAAATCATGTCCATCCGCTGTAATATTGTTCTTACGGCATCAAAGTCAAAATATCCAGAAGTTTCCAACGCCAGATGAAATCCCAAATCATACAGTTGTTCTGACAGCTCATCTAAAAATTCCCGCTGTAAAGTCGCCTCTCCGCCGGAAAAGGTAATTCCCCCACCCGATTGACGATAAAACAAACGATGTCGTTTTACTTCTTCCACAATCTCGGAAGCCTCTTTTTTTACAATCATACGCTTTTTCGCATGTCTTGGACAAATATCCGCACAGGCTCCGCAGCCGTCACATATTGCCCGCTGTTCTGGTTGATTCAAATCAATCCCGCCATGCAGGTGGCAAACGGTCGTACAAAGTCCGCAGCCAATGCAGAGCTTTTCATAAAACGCTGTTTTCGGCTGTTGATCCAAACCTTCCGGATTGGAGCACCACTGGCAATGTAACGGGCAGCCTGCCATAAAAATCGTCGTTCGTATCCCGTCTCCATCATTCACAGAAAACGGCTGTACTTGCATGATATATCCTTTCATTTTAAGATTCCATCCTTTCCGAAGAGCAAAAAACATCCGACACAAGGTCGGATGTTTTTGCGATACCAAGTGAATTAGAACGTTTCATGGGCATTTCTGGCAATAATAGAATCCTGCATAGATTTCGAAAGATTCACAAATTGCGTACTATAGCCTGCAACACGAACCAACAAATCTTTGTAATCCTCCGGATGTGCCTGTGCCTTGCGCAGTGTTTCTGTTGATACAGTATTAAACTGCACATGGAATGCCCCTAGTGCAAAATAGGACTGGATCATTGCGCCCAAATTTGCCTGACCACGTTTGGTTGCTACCAAATCCTGATTCAAACGCAGATTCAACAATGTTCCTCCACTATGGATGTCCTGATTCAATTTTGCCGCGGAACGCATCGCAGCCAGCGGTGTGGATGTATCTGTTCCAACATATGGGGAAACACCTTCTGAAATTGGTTCTGTAGCTTTTCTTCCGTCTGGTGTTGCACCCAATACCTTCCCTGTCGGCAGATAGTTGGAAATTCCCATAAATGCAGACAGAAAATGCTTGCCATGGATATCTTGATACTGATGTACTTCTTCATAGAAGAAGTTGCTGATCTCTCTTGCAATGTCATCTACATAATCGTCGTCATTGCCATATTTGGGCGCTGCCTGTACTTTTGCCCGTAATTCTTCATAACCTTCCCAGTTATGGTCAATCGCATCAATCAGTTCCGCCATCGTCGTTACTTTATCTTCGAATACCAGTTTTTTAATGGCAGCCAGAGAATTCGCGACTACTGCAATACCGATGCCTGTAATCACAGGACCAATATTGTATTTCGCACCGCCTTTGGTTAAGTCTTTCCCATTTTTCATGCAGTCCTCAATGCAGGCAGACATGAATGGTCTGGGGACCATTTCAACATGCAACCGCTGCGCAGTAATCAGGCTAATGACAGCTTGTTTGATCAAATATGCAAACTGTTTATAGAAAGCCGCTTCTACTTCTGCATAGCTGGAAAATGTTTTCGGATCTTTCTCATCCAATGCAACCTTTTTGCCAGTCAAACGGCTTTTCCCCTGATTGGTTGCAAATTCCAATGCTGCTGCAAAGTTCAGATTTGCCGCAGATGTCCATTCGCCGGTTTTCCGGAAGTGCGGTACAACACAGCCGCAGTTCGACCAATCTCTGGCATCTTCTGGCTCATAACCGGCATTGACCAGCATCTGATATCCCGCATTATCACTATGAATTGCGGGGAAGCCAGTGCCTTTGCTTACCAAATGCGTCACTGCTGCCATAAACTCTTCTGGTGTATCGGGATGGATTCTAACACTCAATCCAGGCTGGTGCGCCAAGGTGTCCTCTGTTGCTTTCAGACACATATAAGACAATTCGTTTGTGGCATCTTTCCCATCTCTGGTTTTGCCGCCCACTGTCAGATTCTGGAACTGATTGTATCCGGCAAAGAAATCTGCTGTATTTGCCGAAATGGTCCATACCCACTCCGACAATTTCAGCCATAAGCATTCAATCAACTCCTGTGCCTCATCTTTTGTGATGATGCCAGCCTCTTTATCCGCCTGATAATACGGATACATATATTGGTCGAAGCGACCGGGATTCCAAGCCAGCGGGTTTTCGGACAAAATACCGCCCAACTGGGTGAACCACATAAATTGCAACGCTTCGCGGAAAGATTTCGGCGGATTTTCAGGAACTACATCGCAGATTTCTGCAATTTGCAGCAGCTCCGCTTTTCTTGTTTCATCCTGTTCTTCTGCAGCCATTTCTCTTGCCTTTTTCGCATACCGCTGCGCCAGACAGATGATACCATCGCATACTAACACGATGGAACGGTAAAACTCTATTTTTTCTGCACCTTCCAAAGAAGTTGCATCCAATTCTTCCAAATACGCCAGTGCTTCTTTTTTGATCCCGCCAAATCCTTTTTTGAACAATACATCTTGGTAGTCTGCCGTAATTTCGCCAACAGCCTGACGCCATTTTGAATCGGTATCTACAAAACCGGTATCTACGGCAACACGTTTGGTTTCTTCCGGAATTTGTGCCAAGAATGCTTCTTCCAGCGATTTATTTTCCCAATATGGGAAAATCTCTTTTCGAACGAAAGCTCTTTGCTCATCTGTCATCTCATAGGGATCCTGCGCACGGGTCGCAAACGTGTCCATTTCTCTATCAACCCATGTCCAGGAAAATTCTGGTGTTAAAATTCCGCATTTACGAAATTCTCCGGTACAGCCAACAATTAACTCATCTGGGAAAATATTGACGCACAATTCACTGCAGGTATCATAAAACGCCTGCGCACGCCGAATTGCAACTGGTAGCCCTTCTGTCTTTTTATGAGATTCCGTCCAAATTCTCGCTCTTTCATAGGAAATCGCCGGTTTGCTGTTGACATAGTTCAATCGGATTCTTTCCACTCTTTCGGTAATGCTCATAACAACCATCCTCTCCTGCTACGGTCTACTTTTGGTAATAAATCAGCATACAAATGCGCGTATTGCCGGAAGAACCATTTTCATAAACATGCGGTCGATCAGCTTGAAAATGAATCCCATTTCCTTCCTCTACTACATGCCGTTTTCCATCTGCTTCTAAAATCAGACATCCTTCATAAACCAACACAAATTCTTCCGTACCGGCTTCATGCGCTTCGGAATCTGATCTGGAACCTGGGTCCATTTCGATGGAAAGCATTTCAAATCGTCGTTCTTTGCTGTATGGAAAAAAGGGATATAACCGGAAATGTCCGCCATCATTGAGCAATGCCTTTACTTCCGCTTTTGGAATAATTTGGGCATCCTGCTCTGTCTGTTCCAATAAACCAGTAAAAGAGATATGCAGTCCTGTGGCAATTTTCCATAAAGTTGCAACTGTTGGGCTGGATTCTCCGCGTTCGATTTGTCCCAGCATGCTTTTGCTGACACCAGTCATTTCCGAAACTGCATCCAAACTCCATTTGTTTTCCTTCCGTATATTTTTCAAATTTTCCGCAATCAAACTGCTCATTGCATCCATCTGACCAATTCTCCCTTCCTTATCTGCCTGTGATATGATTTTGATAATATCAGCATAGCATTTTCGAGAGCGTGCATCAATGAATAACCGGCTTACGCAATATCCAAATGGATTCATTTTGTACGTTATAACGCATTTGTAAGATTAGCGTAACATCTTTTTTTACACCTGTCAATCCCATTGATTTGTTTTTTATGCCGTACGATTACTTTTGGCTATTTCGCGATTCTTTCAAATTAGATTTGTTCAAACAGTATAAATTTTTGTATTTCATTTTGCTATTTTACTGAAGTTTAGCGCAGATTACACAAATACCCTCGATTCTGTTTCAGTGAATATGCTTATCCCTTTTTGTGCGTAATACTATATATTTTGAAAGATACGGTCTTTTCCTGTAAGAATCAGCGCCAATGTTTGTGTATAGCCATCTATGATACAAAACAGCATTTTCTCATAAACATCTAACAACAAATATTTTTGCTGGAGATTCACAACATAATGCGAATTATATTCATACAAAAAAGCACGAACGTTCTTACTTTGTAAACGGTAAAAACTTCCGTGCTTCCTTGCCTAATTACGGATAACATCATCTATTTACTGTGTTATCATCTGACTCTCTCTGTTTCCATAATCCTTTTGCATCTGTGAGATCATGCACACTTAACAAATATTTCTCCACCATATATGCTGGATAATAAGAGCGTTTTGCCTTGCGCATACCAGCATGCCCCATGTCTTCTTCTCGATTGATATAGGTTACCTCTTGGCACTCGTGTAATACATACTGTTGGTTGATCATGGGATATAATCCATCTATTTCTGTATCTGCCTTTTCAATATGAATCAGCTGCATATCTTCTCGCAGACGTTCTCCAACAGTAAATGCGCTTAACTTACCATCCACATAAATTGCGCCTCCAGTCAATCCTAAGCGCTCCATATTTCTCAGCGCCAGTGCTACAGACTTTCGTTCATCTTCTAATTCTGCTGTATCCTCCCGTTCCGATATCCATTTTTCATATAGTCCGATACATTCGTCAATCATGGATGCATCCAATTGACGATACTCATAGTCCGGATGCATTGCGAGAAACTTATTGATATGATTCCGTTTTCCGTGCAGCTTTTTGCCTTTTAGCGTTGCCAGGCTTTCTCTTTCATATACATAATCCCATGCAATATCTGTGGGCATTACATGCAGATTGGGACACGCTTCCAACATTTTATCTCGAAAAGGCACCCATACAGAACGGAATGTGGGTTCCACTCCAATCTGTTCCATATACGCAATGGCATCTTGAATCGCTTTTTTATATTGTACCGTTTCTCCTTTTTTGGGAATGGGCGCCCAGAAAAACACAGGCACATTCGCAAAATCTAACTTGATAAATAAAACGTTATCTTTTTCTGCAAACTGCATTTTTCCTTCTGCTCCCCAAATAAATAAATTGGCAAAAGATAAATCAGAACAATCCATTGCCCATGGCTTGGTGTAGCTTTCAATCAATTCTTTGGTTTCCAGCGTAATCGGACGGAAACAAAATTCCTTCTGCTCTGTTACAACGGTTTCTTTTTCCAAACATTGTGTTTCTGGCATACTTCTCAGCCTCCAATTTTAATACTCATCAATAATATAGCAGGAGAGCTTCGGTAATTTTTCATGGATTTCCTGAAACCCTTCCTCGTCATATATTTCTGCAAATGCTCTTTGTTCTTCCAACGAAGCATATCCTACCAAAACAGGAAGAAATCTGCCGACTGCCATACGAAAAGCCGGTGGACGATTGCTTTCTGCTCCATCCAGTGTATAACATCCATTGTTATCCGGCACAACGGAGTCTTCGATCCAAAATGCCGCATTGGAACTTAGCTCCAATGATTGAAGCAGTTTTTTCAGATTTGCCGCGCCCATAACACCTTTTTGCTGTCGCTCTGTGATACCAAATGGAAAAGATATCTGAACTTCCGGTGCCAATTTGACAGTAACTGATTTCTCCTGCGCCTGCGCAAATACCCCTTGCAATACCAATTTCAGTGCCTCAGATTCTCCAACCGCTTCCACACAGATGATTTCGGAATCTGTCATATAATAAAAAACATATGCCTCCACGTTTTTCTTTCCATATGCCATTGCACAGCCGCCGTCAGAAGCATAATCCGCACATTTTCTTAGAAAATCTTCTTTGGTGCGCCAAATGATACCGCTGTAGGCAGATGCAAACGACAAATAGCAGGGATATGCCATTTCCCAAGTTTCTTCTGTCAGCGAATATACTCCATCTGGCATTGCACACGGTGATACTATGTTACATTTGAAATAATTCGCATCAGCAACCGGATAATGTCCAAAAGAAAAATAACTCGGCAATTCCGCTGGCGTATGCACTGCCACGGCAATCCCCTTTTTCGCAAGCAGCTGCATGTTTTCCGTAAAGATTTTTCCCATAAATCCTCTTTTTCGATATGACGGATGTGTACATACACCGCAAAGCATGGCACCATCTACAATTTTTCCGCGAATGCGTATAAGATACGGAAACGCTTGCATACAAGCGGCAATCCTCCCTTCTGTTTCTAAGCAAACAGATAATTCTGGCATAAAACGATTCGCAAAAAACCAATCGCAAAAACGATCGCTGTCGCCAAAACAGAGTTTCCATAATTCATAATATCCTTTTCTATCCAAACTCGTGGCTGTCCTTACTGTAATCATGGAATCTTCCTTTCCACTTTTTTGAAGCTCATCGTTCCATAAATATAGTTCTATTTTACCGAAAACTAAAAGAAAAGTCAAATAATAATTATTATTGTTTAATAGTTCATAAAATTTTTGTGATGATATCAAGCACTTTGCTTATATTCTCCTATTTTTTTGATAATAAATCGGTTCTTTTTCTGACAAAAACCATTTCTAATAATACTTTTTCCTATTTTCAACACAAGAAGAGCAATCATTTCGCAGAAAATTTTCTCACTTTCCTTCAAAATGCAAGGTCATCTGCATTCCCAATTCTGTAAGATGATGCATTCCCTCCTGATAGATTTTTTTAAACGCCGTCGGCAATGCATATTGTTCTACTGCTTCTTGTGGAGTAATCCAAGTAAACGGGGTATCTGTTTTTTGTATGACTTTGACAAAGTAACAATCCATATGCCATTCCACGTGTGTAAAGATATGTTTTTGACCATGCATTGGTATAATATCTGCCTCCGTAATGCCCCACGCATGTAATGCTATGGGCAAAGCGTGATCTTGTGGAACATGCGGCAATTCCCACAAATTTGCCAGCAAGCCTTTTGCTTCTCGCTTTCGTATTGCAATCTGTTTCCCATCTGTCAAAAAGCAGACTGCCAAAAATTCTTTTGTTCTTGGCTTTTTTTCGCTTTTTACCGGATATTGCATTGCTGTATCTTGCTGATAAGCCATACAGTATATGCGCAACGGACAAATATTGCATTTTGGCAGACCATTTGGCAGGCAGACAGTGGCACCTAATTCCATCAATGCCTGATTCACCTCTCCTGCATTGAATTCAGTCAAAGCCGTTTGAATTTCCTGCTCCCATGCTTTTTTTGTCTGCTGCAATCCAATATCCCGTGTATCTGCAAAGATACGAGACATCACTCGCAGTACATTCCCATCTACTGCCGCACAAGGCAGCGAAAAGGCTATCGAGGCGATAGCACCTGCCGTATAAGGTCCAATTCCTTTTAAGCGAAGCAATGCATGATAATCCGCTGGTATATTACCATGAAACATTGCCATAACCTGTCTTGCGGCAGCCTGCATATTTCGTACACGGCTATAATAACCAAGCCCTTCCCATAATTTCAAGAGTTGTTCTTCGTCTGCTTCTGCCAAATCCTTTACGGTTGGCAACTCTTGTAAAAACCGAATATAATATGGTTTTACTGCTTCTACTCTGGTTTGCTGCAGCATAATTTCTGACACCCAGATATGATAAGGATTCTTTGTTTTGCGCCAAGGCAGATCTCGTTTATAGATTCGATACCATTGCGTTAAATGAAAAAACAATTCCGTCATTTCCGGCATTTTTGTCCTCCTTTCCATACATTTCCCCTCTTATCACAAACATAGCTGAACAAAAAGAAAGCCACAGATAAACCCTCTGTGGCTGTTTGGGGTCAGTATTTTCCTGTGCACTGACATTACGCATTTCGAAGACGAAATGCTTTCAAATAAAGCGGAATAATCATCCCGCCGACACTATTCCCTAATGTCATCACCAATATGGATGCCAAACAGTGTAAACTCCACGAATCTGCCAATGAAAAATAAAACATATTGGCAATCACGTGCTCAAATCCACTCAAAATAAACACCATAACCGGGACAAAAACACCAATGAATCGTATCGTAGAACCGGTTTGATTACGAAATACATCGACAGCAATAAACATCAGTATCCCACAGAATACAGCCAGAAGGAAGATGCTGAGAAACTCATCATTCAATTTTGTACTGGCAATGGTCCGCACTTTTTCTGCCATTCCATCATAGATACGGCTGTTATGTACCATGGTTGCTACAAGAAAAGTGCCAATGAAATTACCAACCCATGTAATCAGCAATTCCAATAAATACTTCGGTGTCTGAAATGGTAAATATCCAATTTTTCCGGTATATAGTTGTAATTGAAATACAACAACCGTAAATAATCCGACTGCGAACAAAAAACTGCCCACCACAGGATTTTGCTGTGACAAATACACCGTACCGCCCATACCAATCATCCCGCCCGCAATAACTGCGGAAACCAATTGCCTTGCCTGTTCCATGATGTCATCTCCTTCTGTATCAGTTCTCCTATGTTTTTGAAATACTTGAAAAGTATACTATATCTTGTGTCTTTTTGTCAATAAACCACAAGAAATTCCATTGTATTTCTTCATGAAATTTAAAAAACAGAATATCCTATTTTTTATAAACTACAAGACAGATTTGTTAGTTTGTGATATGATACAAATATGTACAATAAGCAAGCATCTGCGATAGAAAGAGGAGGATGAACATGGATCAATCTTTATGGAACAAAGTAAACAATGTTGATTTATTAAAAGAAGTAAGCAAAGGAAAGGAAGTCATTTGGATCAATGAAAATCTTGAAAAAACAGATGAAGCAATGAAACAAATCCAAATTACAATGGCAAATATTGACGATGCAGAAGCACGTTTGGCTCGATTTGCGCCTTTTATCGAAAAGGTTTTCCCCGAAACTAAACCGCAGCACGGTTTGATTGAATCCCCTTTGACAGCGATTCCTCATATGCAAAAACAGCTGGAAGAAGAGTATCAAACCATTATTCGTGGTCGTCTGTTTTTGAAACAAGACAGCCATTTGGCTATTTCTGGTTCTGTAAAAGCACGCGGTGGCATTTACGAAGTATTAAAACATGCAGAAGACTTGGCTTTGGAGCACGGCAAAATCAAACTGACAGATGATTACTCGGCTTTTGCCACTCCTGCTTTCAGAGAATTTTTCAGCCAATTCAAAATTCAAGTTGGTTCCACCGGAAATCTTGGTATGAGCATTGGTATTATGAGTGCTGCATTGGGCTTTCATGTTATTGTGCATATGTCCGCAGATGCAAAACAGTGGAAAAAAGACTTGCTGCGTCAAAGAGGTGCAGAAGTCATTGAGTACAATGATGATTACAGCAAAGCAGTCGAGATCGGTAGAAAAAATTCCGATGCGGATCCCTCCAGCTATTTTGTAGATGATGAAAATTCCGTTACACTGTTTTTGGGATATGCTGTAGCGGCAAAACGGATACAAAAACAATTTGCAGAAAAAGGAATTGTCGTAGATGCAGAACATCCGTTGTTTGTTTATATCCCTTGCGGAGTTGGCGGTGCGCCGGGCGGTGTTGCTTTTGGTCTGAAGCAGGTGTTTGGGGATCACGTGCATGTCTTTTTTATAGAACCCACACAAGCACCTTGTATGCTGGTTGGTATGGCATCCGGTCTGCAAAATAAAGTTTCTGTACAAGATTTTGGACTGTCTGGTCAAACACACGCTGACGGTCTTGCTGTTGGTCGCGCTTCCGGTTTTGTAGGTGGTGTAATGAAGCATCTGATTTCCGGTATCCTTTCTTTAGAAGACTACCATCTTTACGATTTGATGCGTGATATCGTCAACACAGAAGATATTTTCTTGGAACCTTCTGCCTGTGCATCCTTCTGGGGACCCATCCAGTTAAAGAGCAAAGAAATACAGGCATATATTCAAGAAAAAGGACTGTCCGACGTGATGCAAAATGCTACGCATATTCCATGGGCAACCGGCGGCAGCTTAGTTCCAGCAGAAATCCGTGAAGAATATATGCACACATACTTGAAATAATACACCAAACGGTCAGGTAGTTTTTCAAAACAAACCAAGAGGCATGCAAACCTGTATTTTTCAGGTTTACATGCCTCTTCTGTACTGTAGCCACATATTACAAAATACATGCTGTATATAATATTTGCAGCTTTTTCATAGTATTTTTTATTCTTTTATACCAATTTACCGCAAACACGTCTCCTGCAAGTACCGCTTGTCGTATAAAATTCCAACACTTCCTTTTCGGATGAATTCCGTCATTGATAAATCCGCCTTATTTTGAGAACAGACCAGTAAAATCAAACGTTGCAAAGTAATCTGCCGCTGTTTCCGCACGCCGTAAAAGCTTCACATCACCGTTCTCTGTTAACAAAAGTTCCGCAGAGCGAAGTTTTCCGTTATAGTTATAACCCATCGAATGACCGTGAGCGCCGGTATCGTGAATGTAAAGAATATCTCCCATTTCAATCTGGGGCATCATACGGTCAATCGCAAATTTGTCATTGTTTTCGCATAATCCCCCCGTAATATCATACATATGGTCGCAGGGCGCGTTCTCCTTTCCCAATACCGTAATATGGTGATATGCTCCATACATTGCTGGACGCATCAAATTTGCAGCACATGCATCCAGACCGATATATTCTTTATAGATATGTTTTTCATGAATTGCCTGCGCAATTAACGCACCATAAGGTGCAAGCATGTATCTGCCCATCTCTGTATAGATTGCAACGTCATCCATGCCGGCAGGCACCAAGACTTCTTCATATACTTTACGGACGCCTTCCCCAATCGCCATAATATCACAGCCCTGCTCCTCTGGATGATAGGGAATCCCTACTCCGCCAGATAAATTCACAAACGCAATATGAATATCCAAGTCTTCTTTCAGTTCCACTGCCAATTCAAATAAAATCTTTGCCAACATGGGATAATACGTATTGGAGCTTGTACTGCTTGCCAAAAAAGAATGTATGCCAAACTGTTTAGCGCCTTTTTCTTTCAGCAGACGGAATGCCTCCTTTATTTGCGTTTTGGTCATACCATACTTCGCTTCTCCTGGATTATCCATGATTTCATTGCTTACCTGAAATACTCCACCGGGGTTATATCTGCAACAAACAATTTCCGGAATCGGGGCGATTTGCTCGAAAAACGGAATATGCGTAATGTCGTCAAAATTGATAATCGCACCCAGCTTTGCCGCCAATGCAAAGTCTTCTTTCGGTGTTACATTAGAAGAAAACATAATATCCGCTCCAGTAATCCCTACTGCCTGAGCAATCTGCAATTCCGTTAAAGAAGAACAGTCCGCTCCACAGCCTTCTTCTTTCAATATCTGTAAAATACCCGGAGTCGGTGTTGCTTTTACCGCAAAGTATTCCCGGAATCCCGGATTCCAAGAAAATGCCTGATTGACTTGCCGCGCATTTTCCCGAATCCCCTTCTCATCGTAAAGATAAAATGGTGTGGGGTATGATTTCATGATTTCTTTGACCTGTTCTAAGGTAACAAAAGGTTTCTTCATTGGTTTGATCTCCATTTCTGCAAAATTTGATACAATTATATCAAACAATACTTGTCTTTTCAATGGAGGTTTTGGCTTTTATATTGTTTTTCCGCTCAAGGATGAAATTTGCTTTCTCTCTTTTCTTTTCGCATGATTCTGTGTATAATGAAAAGCAATCAAATCTTTCTGGCGAAACGGGAGCATCGGATATGAAACGCATAATTCAAAACTTTGAAACACACTTTACGTCCATATTATATGACTTATTCAAAACCGTTCTGGTTTTCTTAATTGCTACCACATTTGCACTTTGCCTGCAGGAAACAGATGTCCTAAATGACAATATTTTTGGTATCTACATGCTGGCGGTCGCAATTACTTCTTCTATTACCAGCGGATATGTTTGGGGCATTATTGCTTCTTTCTGCGGTGTGGTTGGCGTTAACTTTTTTTTCACATTTCCTTTTTTTGCACTAAATTTCACCTTGTCCGGCTATCCTATTTCTTTCGCCATTTTGCTGTTGATGTCAATTATGACTAGTGCCTTAACTGCAAAAGTAAAACAGGCAGCGCTATTATCCTATATTCGGGAACAACGTGCAAAGACTTTGAATAATATGAGCAAAGCCCTATTGGGCGCAAACAATCTGGATGAAATTCTGCAGATCAGCATTGACAGCTTATACGACGTCAATCAATGCAGTACAATATTATATATTGGTTCTCCACTCTCTCCAGAAAAAAAAGTAGCCAAATATATCCAAGAAAAAGATGAATCTATTTTGGAGAGTATATTGGAAAAACAAGTGGCAAACCAGGCATTTCAGACAGGCACTGCAACCGGCATTGGGACTGGGAACGCAACGCAAAACTGTTTGGGAACGTATATTCCGTTTTCTAAAAAAGATAAAGTGTACGGTGTACTGGGGTTATTGTTTTCCAGAAATACGTATGTGGAAGCCGAAGCACTGGATTTTTCCAATGTTATGGCGTCTCAAATCATTCTCGCCATCGACCATCAGGAAATTGTGGATGAATCACAAAAAATATTGCTGGAAAAAGAAAAAGAAAATATGCGCAGTAATTTGTTACGTGCCATCTCTCATGATTTGCGTACACCATTGACGTGTATTCTTGGTTCCAGCGCAACCTTGCTGGAAAACAAACAATTGCTTCGTGAAGAGATTAGCAATCGACTGTTATCTGATATTCATCATGATGCAGAGTGGTTAATTCAAATGGTGGAAAACCTGCTTTCCGTAACCAAAATCAGCGGAGAAGGCGCAGCGCTGAAAAAACAAGAAGAAGTGGTCGAAGAAGTCGTTGCAGAATCTATTTTAAAAGTACACAAACGATTCCCTAAAGCAGATATTCGTGTCCGTGTCCCAGATGAACTGCTATTGGTGCCAATGGATGCTATGCTGATTGAGCAGGTATTGATCAATTTTATGGAAAACGCCATCAGACATTCCGGCAGCGAAAAAGCCATCTATCTGACAGTAAAACATCTGTGGGATCACGTATATTTTTCCGTGCTGGATCAAGGAATCGGTATTGAAGCAGAGCGATTGCCTTATATTTTCGACGGAACAACAAATAGTAAATCTACAGATTCTTCCCGCGGACTGGGAATCGGATTGCCTATCTGCAAATCCATTATCACTGCACATGGTGGGGAGATTTATGCAAAAAATAATGAAAATGGCGGTGCAAATTTTACTTTTGTGCTGCCTATGAAAGGAGCAAAAGAAGATGTCCAACAAAATTAAGATTCTGATTATTGAGGACGAAGAAGCCATCAGTAATTTCATCGCAACCACATTAAAAGCCAATGAGTATAACGTGGTCATTGCTCGCTCTGGAAAAGAAGCTTTGTCGATGCTGCCCTCTCATTGTCCAGATATTGCTCTTTTGGATTTGGGACTTCCGGATATTGATGGAATCGATGTCCTTCAGCAAATACGACAATGGTCCAATATCCCCATTATTGTCGTCTCTGCAAGAACAGAAGAAGCAGATAAAGTCAAAGCATTGGATTTGGGTGCAGATGATTATATTGCAAAGCCGTTTGGCACGTCTGAATTGCTGGCACGGATTCGTACTGCTCTGCGGCATGGAGCAAATGGAGGTTCCGGAAATCTGCACGGCGATGTTTTTCAGCTGCGAGGATTAACCATCAATTTTGATAAACGGCAAATTACTGTGGACGGCAAAGATGTTCATCTCACACAGATTGAATTCAAAATTGTTTCTTTACTGGCGAAAAGTGCTGGTCGTGTACTTACCTATGATTCCATTATCACAGAATTATGGGGTCCCTATGCCATTAAAGACAACCAGATCCTTCGTGTGAATATGGCCAATATTCGTCGAAAACTGGAAAAAAATCCTGCTCAACCGGAATATATCTTTACAGAAGTAGGTGTTGGATATCGCATGGCGGAGGAATAATCAATCCCTCCTGTTATCATACCTGCGTTTGCAGATAAAACAAAACATGGATATCCTAGAATAAGAACTGTTTTTTAGGAGGAAAAAGGGCAAAGCTTGTAATATGCTTTGCCCTTTTGTCATGGATTTGTTTGATATGCCTGAAAGATAAATTCGGGGATATATCCTTGCTGCGTCTGGTAAAGATCGCTTGAAACATATCTAGAGTAAAAACATTTGCCATGTTTCTCCCTGTAAAAACATCCTTTATGCCGTATATCCGCTGGTGGTATCAATGCCAATGGTTGCAGTCCCTTCGTCCCATGTTACGCCAAAATCCACTAGCTTGGCGATATCGCGCAGTTTATAGTAGGTATAATCCCGGATGGTATATGCCGTTGCCTGCTGCGCCTCTCCATCCAAAAACAGCTTTGCCGTAGAAGATACTGCTATGGTATCTCCGCTTTGCATTACGTCTGCATTTCCAGTATCATTGATCGTATATGGAATTCCTGTCTGCAGATGGATTGCCAGATCCGCTTCCACCCAAACGGTATCAAACTGTTTGGATGTGCCAGTAACCGCCCGTGCCACATCCCGTAGTTTGAAATAACTATAATCATCAATAATATACGTTTCCAAAGAAACCGTTTTTCCATCTACTTGTAAATTAGTCCGCCCTGCATAGGCAGTTTTGGCAGACATAGGTTCCTGCGGCTGCTCTGGTTGCGTTACATCGGAAGTCGCGTCTTTCTGCGCATAATACTGCTGTAATGCCGTTGCCACTCCTTCTCTGTCCTGAAGCAAATCCCGCAAACTAAAGAAGAAACTGCCATCCACCTGGTCATACTTTTCATTGATTTCCATCTCTTTTATGATTTCACCTGCAACCGTATCTTTATAGATACCATGTCCAATATATAAATCTACATCTGTACCATCTACCACATTATTCCACCACTGCACCAGCGTTTCATAATCAGCATGCTGGTTGCCTGTCTCCCAATAGATCTGTGGCACAATGTAATCTACCCAGCCTTCTTCTATCCATTTTTTCGCATCCCCAAATACGGAATAATATCCTTCCGTCCCACTGGTCTCAGAACCTTCTGCATCGGAGGTATTGTTCTTCCATATTCCCATCGGACTGATCCCAAAAGCGACGGAATCATCGATGCTTTTTATCTTCTGATGCACCCTACGAACCAAATCATTCACATCGTCCCTACGCGCATTGGCAGTAGCGCCGTCTCGATTCTCTCCTTCTGGAATCGGATAGTTCGATGGATAAAAATAATCATCAAAATGAATTGCATCGACATCATAATTTTCCACTACTTCTGCCACAGTATCAATAATATACTGCTTGACTTCTTCTTTCGCCGGATTATAGTACATCGCATTGTTATACGTCAAAATCCAATCCGGATGCTGTCTTGCCATATTATCTGCAGAAAGTGCTGCCAAATCTGTCCCGGAGGTTGTAATCCGGTATGGATTCATCCATGCATGGAATTCCATCCCGCGTTTATGCGCTTCTTCAATCATAAACGCCATTGGGTCATAACCAGGATCCTGCCCTTGTGTTCCTGTTAACACAGCACTCCATGGATTCAACTCAGATTTATAAAACGCATCTCCCTTCGGTCGAATTTGCACTACTACTGTATTCAATCCCAATGCCTGTGCCTGATCCAACTTTTCGATAAATTCTGTCTTTTGTGCCTCTGCATCATTCAAAGACGAAGGAAAATCCGCACTATATACCGTAGAAATCCATACTGCACGCATCTCTTCGTCCGCTGGTGGGGTTTGGGCATATGCCGACACCATACTCACGCTGCCTATCGTTAACAAGGCGGTCATCAACGCGCCTGCGATTTGTTTCATCCACTTTTTCATGCTCTGCTCCTTTATCCATCTATTTCCATACTATATGAGTGTCGGTTTTATTGTAGCACATTTTTCCTGTCCACAAAATTACGATTTTATTACAATCCATTGAAAAAAAGATTGCATATTCTTCCTGCTTGTATTAGCATAAGAGAAAACACAATAATGAGGTGAAACCATGCGTTATGGACTAATCGGAGAAAAACTCGGTCATAGTTTTTCTAAAATCATACACGAACAATTGGCGGACTATACCTATGATCTGATACCGCTTACAAAAGAAGAACTCCATGATTTTATGACACAAAAGGCATTTTCTGCTTTGAATGTTACCATTCCCTATAAAGAAGCCGTTATGCCTTATCTGGATGAAATAGACGAAAAAGCCGCTAAAATTGGCGCAGTCAATACCATCGTTAATCGTTCTGGAAAACTTTACGGTTATAATACAGACTATCATGGATTCCGCTATTTGATGCAGCATCACCATATTGATGCCGCCGGTAAGAAAGTATTGATATTGGGCAAAGGCGGAGCGTGCAAAGCAGTTTCCGCTGTACTGGAGGATATGGGCGCTTCAGAAATCCTTTTAGTATACTATAAACATGCAGAAAATACGATTACTTATGCTGACTGTTATGCAAACCATGCAGACGCGCAAATCATTGTCAACACAACACCAGTAGGTATGTATCCACAAATCACAGAGTCCCCGATTGATTTATCGCGTTTTTCCTGTTTAGAAGCAGTCGTAGATGTCATTTATAATCCCCTGCGCACAAAACTTGTATTGCATGGATTAGAACAAGGCTGTACCAGTATCGGTGGTTTAGAAATGTTGGTTGGACAAGCAAAATACGCAGTAGAAATCTTCCGCGGCATTTCTCTTCAGGAAGAAACCATCGAGGAGTTATGCCAAACAATGTTGGAAGAACAACGCAATATTGTATTGATTGGCATGTCTGGCTGCGGCAAAAGTACCATCGGCAAACTAGTTGCAGATAAATTAGGAAAAACCTTTGTCGATACGGATGTCAAAATCATCGAAAAAATCGGTATGTCCATTGCAGATTACTTCGCTGTATATGGAGAAGCATCTTTTCGCGAGATAGAGACACAGGTCATCCAAGAACTTGCCGGAGAGCGTGGACTGGTAATTTCCACTGGTGGTGGCGTCGTAAAAGATCCATACAATCTCTCCTTGCTGAAACTGAATGGACACATCATCTGGATTCACAGAGATCTAGAACTGCTGGAAAGCGGTGAAGGACGTCCGCTTGCCCCTGATGCAGAAGCAACCCGGAAATTATATGCAGAACGTCTTCCACTCTATACTGCCGCTGCAGAAAGTATTGCAGAAAATAATGGAACGGAAAAGGACGGTGTGTGCGCAGTACTAACTGCTTTTCAAAAAATGAACCAATCCGCCACCAAACCGCCGGTTTCCTTTGTTTGAACAAGAGAAACAAATATCTACGGCATCTAGGAACCATCCGCTCTGTTACAACAGAATCGGTTAAAATTGGAATATCTGCTCTCTCTTTTTCACGTATTATCGTTATACTTTGTGCAGATCAAATTCTGAGCCATTGAAAAACGCAGACAATCTTTGGATTTTTCTGCTTCTGCCCTTGACTTTCTATATCTCTGGATGAATCTTCAACGCAAAAGCCCATGACTTTTTGTCATGGGCAAATCTTTTATATTTCTATTTTGATTCTTCAAACACAAATAAGGTTTCAATGGGTGTTTCAACCGCTTTGGAAATATCAATCGCCAATTTCAAAGACGGATTATACTTTCCTGCTTCCAAACGCATAATGGTTTCCCGTCGTACCCCCACCATTTTGGCCAATTGTTCCTGTGTCAAACATTTCAACTGACGGTATCGTTTCAAATTACAAATGAACTCTGCCATGCCATCACTTCTCCTCCAGCCAATACAACTTGATGGCATATGCATTCAGCAATCCTGCATAGGCCAATACCGACAGCACAAAAACCACTTCCATATTTTCCAATATCACACCTAAGCCCCAAATCACAAAAAAAGCCATGATTGACAATTGCCCCACAAATGCCAACGCTGTTTTCCTATTTTCCTGATACCGTTCATCTCTACGGTCTCCGGAAATTCTTCCGATAAAGAAAAAACCAAAAAAGGCAAAGAATCCAAGATATGCCAAATCCAGAATATTACCAGAAGAAACGTAGCGCATTCCGAAAAATCCAAGAAATCCCAAGCATCCGATCCAGAACTTTTTTTGAAACATACTATCCCTCCTTAGTGAACTATTTCTCTCTTTATGAGATAAATATATCACTAATTCACTCCATTGTCAACAAAAAAGATACAAATAAATCACTTTTTTAACTGAATTCCTTTGCCAATGACCTCGTTTTGCTTCCTCTTGGACGCAAATTTTTAAGCTCTCCTTTGTAATAGGTTATGTCCTCAGCAACGACACTGTCTGAACTGACAGATTCAAAATTATTTAAGAAACAATCGTCTCATTTTGAAAGAATATCTCTGGAACAACAGATTCCCCCATTTCTTCCTCCAAAAATCTATTTCATGTCCATCTTGATCAATCATGATTCCATCAAAGATCATTTTCCACTCGAACTCGTTTCTCATCCAATAACATACATGGACAACCCAAAATCAAGAAAGCAAATCTTTCTCCGCCGGTCTATGGTTGCTCTTCTGATGGCATCAAAGAAACCAAACATAAAAAATTCCCCATAAGCATCCCTTTTCATAAAAGAGATATTCCTATGAGGAATCTGTATCACTGCCTTTTGTTCGTTCTAATTAGAAGCTCATTTGGTGCAGCCCATTGCTTTTAACTTCAAAATTTCATCCAGAATCTTATGCGCAACTTCTTCCTTGGTCAATAACTCCAACTGAATTTCCTCCTGTTTGGAAATCATCGTAACCACATTGGTATCCGTACCGAATCCGCTTCCTGCAATTTTGAGATTATTGGCAATCACCAAATCTATGTTTTTCTTATCCAATTTTGCTCTGGAATTCTCCAGCATATTTTGAGTCTCCATAGAAAATCCGCAATAAAACTGCCCTTCTCTTCGGTGTTCTCCCATATATTTCAAAATATCCTGAGTCCGATCCAATTCGATGCTCATCTCACCGTCTTTTTTCTTCATCTTATCATCTGCAACCGTTTTCGGTTTGTAATCTGCCACAGCCGCTGATTTAATAATAATATCCTGATCTAAAAAACGCGCTTTCATTGCTTCAAACATATCCGCTGCACTGACAACCGGAACAACATCCACAAACATCGGAGCTTCCAAGGATGTCACACCGCTAACCAAGGTTACCTCTGCACCACGCAACATTGCAGCTTTTGCCAGTTCATATCCCATTTTTCCGGTAGAATGATTGGTAATATAGCGCACGGGGTCAATGCTTTCCTGCGTCGGTCCTGCAGTGACGATGACTTTCATTCCCCGCAAATCCTTTTCATACGCCAGTTCCCGCAGCACATATCCTACCAGCACTTCTTCTTTCGGCATTTTTCCGTCTCCAGAGTCTCTGCATGCCAAAAGTCCGCTTTCCGGCTGAATGACCTCATATCCGTATCCTTCCAATTTCCGCAGATTATCCTGTACCACCGGATTATGGTACATATTGGTATTCATTGCAGGCGCAATCAGTTTTTTACAAGTACACGCCAAAATGGTGGTTGTCAGCATATCATCTGCAATTCCATTCGCCAATTTGCCGATCACATCGGCAGACGCCGGTGAAATCAAAACCAAATCTGCTTTTTTTGCCAATGAAACATGAGCAACATGAAACTGGAAATTACGGTCAAATGTGTCTACCAGACATTTGTTGCCAGTTAGTGTTTCAAACGTGATAGGTGTAATAAAATGCGTCGCATTTTGTGTCAGAATGACATGCACATCACACTGCAGCTTTACCAGCATACTGGCAACATTCGCCATCTTATACGCCGCAATGCTACCTGTAACGCCTAATACAACGGTTTTTCCCTTTAACATACATCAACATCCTTTTCTTCTGCATTTTGCTGGGTTCAGTTTTCATTTGGTTATGCAAACATTATAACAAGACTTTGCGCTTTCGTATAGAGACATTTGGAAATTATTCATTAAAATACAAGATATGTTGTTCCTTCCAACGGAATGACAACCTGTAGTCCAACACGATCTGTCATATCTCCCACTACATAAATAGTATACGCTTTTCCGCCTTCTACCGTCACATCCGGATCCTCCAATAGCACTGCCCCACTGAAGTATTCACGCAGTTTCAAATTATGACTGCCGGGCGCTACAGACATATAACGACTGACTTCTCGATAATTCAAGTCAGAAAGTACCAGACTGTCATCTAAATACACATCCATCCGCGGTGCATTGGCGGACAACTGAACAAAACGGATATATGCTGCGTTCTCCTGCAGAAAACGACGATTATCGTTGATCATTTCCAAAGACACATTCGTGCCCAGACCAGTAACAGCAGCCGTATAGATACGATACCCAATCAGGTTAATGTAGCTGACACTGAGCGGATCTGTTGTTGTACCTGCGCGAAATACTGCCACTCGATAATATCCCGGAAATGCTTTCAGATATTCCGTAAATTGACGATACAGCAGATTCGATGCTACTTTTCTGCCGTTTACATAAATATCCACACTGCCTACGGATGGATACGCATTGAAAAAACGGATATAGCTGAACAAGGTAATCCCAGGGATGATTGGAATCACGGTTACATTGATATTGCCGGGAAGTTGAATACCTGGATACAGACTCTGCACAGTGTCGTCCACAATTTCCTGTGTCAGACTTTCATTTGGAAGCTGTCGAATTCCTTCCTGTGTCAACGGCAGCGGCATAATCATATCTGCGCTGGTTTCTACGCCCTGTAAATTCCAAAAATCAGTCATATTTGTCACCTGTCTTTTCTGTTATTCTGCTACTATCCTATGACAAAATAGAAAAAATGTGATTCCACGGAACAATAAAAAACAAAACCGCCATTAGAGAAACAGAGCAATCTTACAATGTTTACTTTTTATTAACACAAATGCCACATTTTTTGAAAACTTTGATATCGGAATTATAATTTTCCTATCTTCCAGTCTGTTTTTTCAGAAAAGATTCCACTTCTCATCCACTTTATCTGATATCTTTCTATGAATGATCTGTTTTTCCTGTTCTCCATAATAACCAAATCCACGATTCTTCAGAGGATAATCCTCAAAATCCCTGCCATCTTGCACTGTGCAAACATGTCCTATCGACAACCAAATCATACAATGTTTTTGTAAATCCATCAGATAAAATATCTGGTCTTTCACAATAGAATAACCCTCTTCTCTCACCCATGAAATAAAAATCTTTACACAACACCTATTTCCTTATGTTTCTTCTCTATGGAGGTATCTTTTCTTTTTTTCGCATTACCTTCTTAAAACCCTTTTATTTTCCATTTGACAACCCGACCAGCAAAACAATAGCCAACGTTTCTGATTGATAGCACACCAAAAACTAAGTGGGTAATCATTTATTATGGAAAAGTAAAGCCAATAGAAAACAAAAAAATCAAAAATTTGAAAAAAAAGGGTTGCATTTTTATTTCTTATATGATATTATAATCAAGCAGTTTGATTCGCGGCTGTGGCGGAACTGGCAGACGCACCAGACTCAAAATCTGGCGGTAGCGATACCGTGTGGGTTCGAGTCCCACCAGCCGCATGAAAGAAACCTTGAATTTCCAAGGTTTCTTTTTTATTTCAGTATCACTATTGTACTCTTTCAGGTGTTCCCTCCACAACCTCATGAAACGTTTTCCTCATCATCCGCTTGACCATTCACATTTCTCTCTTTCCAAAATAGAAAATCGAAACAATTGATTCCCTCCTCCTGTTTTCATTTATCCCATTACAACAAAAACCCAACAGCAGAAAATTCCTTTCGGGATACTTCCACTGTTGGGTTTCTTTTTTAAGAACTATATTTTAGATTACAGTTTTTCTGGTTCCGGATATGTTTCGCCAAAGGTATCCACTGTAACCCTTTCCATAATCACATCTTCTAATGGCTTGTTTGTGTAGATATCAGTTGGTACGTTCGCAATCCGATCTACCACATCCATCCCTTCAATTACTTTACCAAATGCAGCATATTGTCTATCCAAATGCGGTTGGTCTGCATGCATAATGAAGAACTGGGAACCCGCACTGTTCGGATGCATTGCCCGAGCCATGGATAACACTCCTACCGTATGCTTCAAATCATTCGCAACACCATTATCCGCAAATTCTCCACGTATGGTATATCCAGGACCGCCCACTCCCGTACCTTGCGGACAGCCGCCTTGAATGACAAAATCTTTGATGACGCGATGAAACGTCAAACCGTCATAAAAATGTTGCTGTACCAAAGAAATAAAATTATTCACCGTATTAGGTGCAACTTTCGGAAATAATTCAGCCCGAATTACACCTCCATCTTTCATTTGAATCGTTACGATTGGATTTTTTGCCATGTTAAACTCCTCTCTTTCTCTTTTGGCGCTCTTGATACGTTTTTCTGATTACAAAACACTTTACAATGGAACAATACACGTATGGTTCATTATATCATATTTTTTCTATCTGTGTACAGACTACATTTCAGGCGGATATCCCCCATTTATTCTGATAACTTGCTTCGATGCATCGTTGGTGTATCCTCTTTGCAGCACAATGTAATGACAACCAATTCCGGTCGATTTCCAATCCGGAATGGAAATGTACTGTTTCCCAGTCCACGACTCACTGCCATATCTGTTTCATTCATCGTATACATACCAGCCGTATACGGCGGAAAAAACCCTTGATGTGGCGCAAACAAACCGCCAATCCACGGAAGTCGAATTTGTCCACCATGCGCATGTCCGCTGCAAACCAAAGAAATTCCTGCATCTGCATACTCTGCAAACAACTCCGGTCTGTGACTTAACAGCAGTACAAATTCATCCTCCAGACCTTTATCCAGCATATGCAAAATACTTTTATAATACGGATTCACACTTTTATCCGCCAGCCCCAGCAACGTAATGGTATCTTCCCCTCTGCGAAGGACGCTTTTTCCGTTATCCAGTATGGTAACACCTTCTGCCGTTAACAATTCCACAAGATCTTCATATCTACCAGATTGATGTTCATGATTCCCAGATACATAATAAACCGGCGCGATTTTTACAATGCCACGAATCAAATCCATTGCGGCATCCAAATCCGTTCGATTTCGATCGATTAAATCTCCTGTGATAACAATTATATCCGGTGCAGCGCATTCTGCTTTATAAACCAGCCGTTCCTGGTTTCTGCCAAACATCTTATTCTGTAAATCAGAAAGATGCAAAATTTTATAGCCATGAAATGCCTTTGGCACATGATTACTGCATGTCAACTGTGTAATTGATAAAGCATTATCCTGCCAATACAAATATGCACCCATTGCTATAGCGGCGGCAAATAACTTTTTCCCTGTTTTCAATATACATCACCTGTTTTCTCTTTCTGTGTATTGCTTTTTTCTATCATGATAAATCCATAACCATGGCAACACAATGAAAATTTCATTTACCTTTTTTCATTTCCTGTACATACTACATCTTACAGGAGGGTTTCAACATGGAAAGAATCATATTTCACATTGATGTAAACAATGCCTATTTAAGCTGGACTGCTGTACAGCATTTACAACACGGCAATCTTACGGATCTGCGCAGCATTCCTGCTGCAATCGTAGGAGACAGCGACAACCGTCGCGGTATCATTCTTGCAAAAAGCACCCCGGCCAAGCAATATGGTATCCTTACTGGAGAACCAACCGTTTTGGCACTGCAAAAATGTCCGCAGCTTGTCTGCTTGCCTCCCGATTTTTCATTATATGCCAAATGCTCGCAGCATATGTTTGATTTACTGGAAAACTACTCTGATCGCTTAGAGCAATACAGCATTGATGAAGGATTTTTGGAATATACAGGTATGCAGGAACTGTTCGGTTCCCCATTCACTGCTGCACAAACTATCCGTGATCATATCCGCAGCCAACTTGGTTTTACCGTGAATATTGGAATTAGCTGCAACAAACTGTTGGCAAAAATGGCAGGTGAATTGGAAAAGCCCAATCGAATCCTGACATTATTTCCAAACGAAATACCAGATAAACTTTGGCCATTGCCAATCGACATCTTATTTATGGTTGGCAAAGAAACTGCATTGAAATTACGCCAAATGGGTATTTCCACCATTGGTGCGTTGGCAAGCTATCCTGTGCATCTTCTCCGTCATGCCTTTCAAAGCTTTGGTCTCGTACTCCATGCCTATGCCAACGGGATAGATGACAGCCCCGTCATACAAACACAACCAATCGCGAAGAGTATCGGAAACAGCACGACCCTTCCTCATAACATCACTGATGCACAAACTGCTCATAACATTCTTCTTGCATTATCAGAAACCGTTTCCTTTCGGCTACGCAGCTGTGGCTGTCGTGCAACAGAAATCACTGTCACACTCAAAACATCCTCATTTGAAACCTATTCCCATCAAAAACTATGTCATCCACCCATAGACTGCACCAATGCCGTTCATCAAAATGCTGTCTCCCTATTCCATGAAGCATGGCATGGCGAGCCGCTGCGCCTGCTTGGCATTCGTGCCGGAAGGCTATCTTATGATGACCCCGTACAACTTTCTTTTCTGGAACCAGATTGGGAAAAACAAACGCGTGCAGATGCTGCTATGGATCAAATTCGTTTCAAATATGGTATAGATGCTGTCAAACGTGCTACATTTGTCGATGGGAGTTTTCCACCTCATGCTGGAGGACAGCTGTATATCCGCCCAAATCCTTTTTCTAAGCCAAAACATCCTCCCTCTGATTCTTAATGCTTTCCGTTTTACAAATATCCAACTTCTATCCCCATGGATTGCTTTTTTGTTTGGAACTCCAATTCTTTTTTGCATTTGCTCCCGGTTATTTTTGCAGTTTTTTACCGTCCTGAAAAGCAAAACCAATACATTCTCCCAATTTCCGATATGTATGATGAATTGGGTCAAAGGTAATTGGCTGCAATTTTTCAGGATCAATACGCCCATCCTCTCCCAGTACAGAATCATCTGCACTGACATTGACAATTTTTCCAATCATTCTTTCTGATTCTTCATCGTATTGTATCATGGTACATTCTAATGCCATTGGCAATTCCGCAATCAGCGGTGCATCCACAAATGCACTGGGAATCGGATGTAATCCTGCCCGCTCCAGTTTATCCGGCACAGCATTTGCAGAAACAATCCCGACATAATCTGCTTCTACGACATGCGAAGCATTTGCCATGCTGACAGTAAAAGCTCTTCTTTGCAATATATTTTGTACTGTCTTATGGGAAGCACTCAGATAAATGCTGATTTGATCTTGATCAGCAATACATCCCCACGCTGCATTCATTGCATCCGGTGTTCCATCCTCCCCATAAGTCGCAATAATCAATACCGGCATCGGATATAAAAATGGTTTTGCTCCAAAATTTTTTCTCATTTCCATTCCTCCTCTTTTTGTTTATACTATCGATATCTCTTTCTCTGATTCTGCAATTCCGCACCAGCGATTAACATCTGGTCCATGCCGGATTCCTCTTTTTTGAGCGTGCTCTTCTTTTTGCTCTTTCTCTACTCCACTTTCACATAGCCGCTGCATAAATTCTGTTATATTTCTTATCTTTTGCCACCACTACATCACAGCGATTGCTCATTGTTTCTAAGCCTCTGGCTCTCTTTGATTGGATATACTGTTATAGGGCGCATCTCACGATGATTCCGTTCCGCTTGATTTGCCAGATATCACCAGCAGGCATTTCCTTTTTATCATATCAATCGTATTCGCTTCTGCGCCTTGGGCAAAAGCCCTCACAGATGCCCTTTGAAATGTTCCGATCATTGCCGATCCTTTTTTCCATTCTGTACAGAAGCCTGTTTGTTTTCCATCTCTATCCCAATGTCATTCTGCACCATACTTAATTTTGTAATCGCACCTTTGCCAAATTTTAATCGAATTTTATCAATCGCTTTTTCCAAATTCTCCTGTTTCCTCTTTTGTTCCGTTTCCTCTTGGAAAAGGTTCATCTGTTCCAAGATTTCCTGCTCATCACAAAGATGTGTTGTTTGAATAGAAATCATACGAATCGGTCTCCCAATCTTCCAATGTTTTCGTATCAATTCCATTGCCGTATCTTCCAATTCTTTTGCCAGATTCGTCGCTGTCATCAACGTTTTTTGTCTGGATACCATTTGAAATTGGGCATCTTTTACAATTACCTGAATGGTATAACATTTTTTATGGTGCTTGCGCAGGCGGGTTGCCACCAAGTCCGCAATCGCCATCACTCCCAAATAAATATCTTGTTCGGAAATCAAATCCCGGCGAAACGTCATTCCATTGCCAATAGATTTCGCCTCTTTTTGATCATAAACGGAAGCTACCGGACTATCATCCTCTCCTCTGGCATAGCGATGCAGCATGCTTCCTGCTTTGCCTAACTGTTTTTCCAGTACCGATTGTTCTGCAAATGCCAGATCTCCAATCGTGTGAATCCCCATTCCATGTAATGTATGCTCCACACTGTGCCCAACAAACAGCAAGGCAGAAACCGGAAGACTCCACACGATGTTGCGGTAGTTTTCTCTGCTGATGACTGTCGTTGCATTTGGCTTTCGATAGTCGCTACCCAATTTTGCAAAAATTTTATTAAAAGACACGCCAACAGAAATGGTCAGCCCCAATTCTTTCTGTATTCGCTTGCGCAAAGTATCTGCAATGGTTTTTCCATCTCCAAATAATTGCTCACTCGCTGTGACATCCAGCCAACTTTCGTCAATACCAAATGGCTCCACCAAATCCGTATATTCCTGATAAATTTCATTGATCCAAACGGAATATTTAACGTATGCTTCCCGATGCGGACGTACCAAAACCAACTCCGGACATTTTCGTTTTGCCTCCCATATAGTTTCTGCCGTTTGGATTTGGTACTTCTTTGCCAGCTCATTCTTTGCAAGGATAATTCCATGCCGATGATCTGCATCTCCGCTGACTGCCATCGGCACATTTTTCAATTCCGGACGAAACAGGCACTCTACGGAAGCATAAAATCCATTGCAGTCGCAATGCAGTATGGTTCTGTCCTTCATCCTTCCGCCTCCCAAATGGATTTTTCTTTGTCGACCACATCCAAGTAGAATGCGGTTGCCCAACGCATACTTCCTCCACTGAAATCCGATTGCTATCTTCCGTTTTATGATAGCATACGTCCATCTGAAAAACAATATCTGCGCTGCAGGTTGCAGAAACGCTTTCGCAGAAACATGTCAACTATATTTTTCATACCCATTGGCACATGGTGAATCGATTGTGCGGATACCGCCAACATTCCCCAAAAAGAACATCTCACGAATGTCCAATTATACTGCATCTGATAAAATTACGGATCGTATCATAATATCTTATATCACAACGGATGGGGATTGTCTATTCTTTGATATGACTTCCATTTTAACGTCATTATATTCTGGTATCGAGGTAACACAAACATTTTATGACGAAGCCAAGCGCAACTTTTCAGTGTAAATCACATTTCCTAAAAAGGACTGTCTCTTCCTTGATCCATACATTAGAATCCAGTGCAAAATGTATCCAGAAGTTCTCAAAAAGCACCCATTTCCAACGTCGGATTTTTTTGTTGAAAAAAATATCCTATTTCATTATATAAGCAGTCTTTGCTATCTCCATGTTTCACATAGAAAAACGGCATAACAGTTTCTATTCTGCTATGCCGTAATTACTTACCATCTTATCTCTTTTCCTATCATTCCTACATCGTTTTCATACATAAACATTCCCCATATATGATCAAATTCCTTTTTCAGCAGAAGATGATTCTTCCTGCGGTCGCATCCGAATCAACGCTCCAAGCAGACCGCCAATGATAGCTGGCAAAATCCAATTCAATCCTGCGGACGCAAACGGTAGCCGCTGCAAAAACGGAATAGCCACACCATACGTATCAATCAAAGACAATAAGCTCACTACTAGTGTCACACCAGCCGCCCCTTTATAAATATTCTTATTTTTGAGCTTCTGTTTGAAGAACGACAATACAATCAAGACGACAACAACCGGATACAACAAACTTAAGATAGGTGTCGCAATGTTGATAATCATAGTCAAACCGAAATTAGAAACCACCATACTGAAAATACCAATAATTACCACAACCACTTCATACCGTATTTTCCCATTGCTGATACCTTCAAAGTATGCCGCAGCAGCAGAAACCAATCCAATAGCAGTCGTCAGACAAGCAAGCCCAACAATAATTCCCAGCATCACAACGCCAAAATGTCCAAGCAGATCCTGTGTAATATCCACAATCAAACTTGCCTGATTAACTTCCGCAATATTATAGATCGTAGAAACGGTTGCCCCCAGATAGGTTAGACCGCAATAAACCAAAAACAGCATAATACCAGCTAAAATACAAGCCTTTGCCGTCACATTGATACGGTCCTTATTTTCTGTATATCCATGTTCCCGTACGGTATTGATAATCAAAATCGCGAATCCAAGGGCTCCCAAAACGTCCATTGCCTGATATCCATTTAATATCCCTTCTCGTACAACAGAATCTACAATCGGTGTGCTATAGCCGCCTAGCGGTCTTGCAATACCGAAACCAATCAATATAATCAACGCAATAACCATCAACGGAGTCAAAAATTTACCAACAATATCAACTACTTTGCTAGGGCGTATGGTCAAAATAATAACCAGGCAGAAAAAAATAATTGAAAACAACACAATATTCACAGACGGAAGAATGGGCAAAATCGTCATTTCATAAGTTGTTGCAGCTGTTCTAGGCACTGCCAAAAGCGGACCGACACAAATAATCACAGCGGTATTCATAATCAAAGCAGGAATTTTCCCAACAACCCCGGTAATACTGGAAATACTTCCGCTTCCATTGATCATCGCAACAATGGTAACAAACGCCAATCCAACGTCTGCCAAGAAAAAGCACATAAACCCCAAAAACCAGTCCTCGCCGGATTCCAGACCCAAATACGGCGGAAAGATCAAACTCCCGGCTCCAAAAAACATTGCAAATAGCGCAAAACCAATGACTAGGATATCTCGCTTTTGATTATTTTCTTTCATAAAAACGCCTCCCTTCCAAACAACAGACTCCTCAACAAATCACCAGATATTACAATGACCGGGAAAACTCCCGGTCATCCATAGAACAAACCATTTATTTCAGCAGACCTTTTGTGGATGTCCACAGCGGCAATTTTATGCCAAGACCTTTTTCCAGGGCACGTTCAAATATAATTTTTGCACACATCATATCTTCCGATGCCATACCAACATTGTTGATAATAATCAATTCATCGTCGCGCTCTCTTTTGGGAACCATTCCAGCAGCCAGTTCACCTGTTTCGCCTGTAATTTCAGGTAATCCATATGGATAATATCCGTATCCAATCAGCAATTCATGCTGTTCTTTGCTGTCTACATAATATTTGTCCGCAGATTTATAAACCGCGTCTTCATATACTGTATGGCAGTCCAAACATACAATCGTCTGCCCTTTATGTACCCATTCTTTCTTTACAGGCGGATTTGGATGATGTACAATCGGAAGTGCGGATACGATGACATCGCAGGACCGTACCAATTCTTCCAGGCTGGAAGCTTTCACAATTTTGGCTTTCACTTGCGGCTGGTCTTCCGCAATCAAGGCGTCCATTGCGCTTTCATACATATCATAGACATAAATGGTTTCCAGATTCTTCAAAATATTTTCTACCATTCTGACATTCGACTTACCTTGGATCCCGCAGCCAATCATACCGAATGTCTTTGCATTCAGATTTGCCGCGTGTTTGATTGAAACCAGAGCGGTTGCTGGTGTACGTACCTTCGTAATCCAGCTGGCATCCATCATCGCCATCATGTGTCCGGTCAAACCGTCATTATAAATAATCTGGCAGTTGGTAGGAATCACGTCCGGATACATGGTTTTGTTTGTCGGGAAATTGGAGCCCCATTTGATACCGCAGGCAAATTGATCCGGCAAATTGGCAGGCATCGCATGCATCAAGCAGTCCGGCATCGGATGAATCCCAATTTTTGCGGGCATTTCTATAACTTTCTTAGAATATGCAATCATGCCCTGCTCGGTCGCTTCAATGATTTCCATATCTGTAGTACCGGTATCAATACAGTCCTGTTCGCTCAGATACAAGAATTCTTGCCCGATGTTCAAATACTTCTGATATTCTTTCCGAATCGCATCATTTTTTTTCATCTGTTCTTGCGTATAAACCATAAACCCATCTCCTTTTCTCTCATGTTTGATTGTTGACAGCGCTGTTCTTTTTTTCTTAATCATAGTTTAACAGAATCATTTTTATCGAACAAATTTATAAAATCCCCTTACAGGAAACTTTTGTAAAATTATTCCATTTATAGTGGATTTTTTGCATGATTTATGTTAAATTAAAAAAAAAGAAGCAGCTGTATGAAACTTTCAACAAAAAGGGATTCTACGGAAACCATCTGTATTATCTACATAGAAGAGGAGTGAGATTATGTCAGATTTATCGGAACATATCGGAAAAAGAATCAAGCTCTATCGGCAAATTAAGCGCCTTACGCAGTCTCAATTTGCAAACCAGATCCATAAAAGCAAATCTGCTGTTTCCAAATATGAATGCGGTCAAATTTCCATTGATATTGATACCCTCTATGATATTGCAGACGTTTTGGATATCAGCATTTTCCAGCTGCTGGATTACCATCGGGAAAAGCCCAGACTCATGCCAGAGATACAAGGGTTTTTCCGTGCGCCTGCTCGGCTGTACACCTACTATCTGAATAAAAACAGTACTCGTATTGTCCGCGGTGTTTTGGAAATCAACCAAACAGATGAATACACCTTTACCACGACTTTTTTCGCAGACTGCAAGGATTATGAAAATCTCTATCACTGCAATCATTTATACTTTGGCGACATCCATTATTCTGACAGCTATGTCAACATCGTCATGAAAAATCAAGCAAACGAGGCGGAACGGATTTTTATGATGATTGCCAATCCCCTTCATTATAACGCCAGCTTGACTGTTGGTATCGTCACCGGTATTTCCGGCAAATATCTGGTTCCCATCTCGCTGAAAATCGTGTTCTCTCAGCACCCACTGACAGAGGATGAAGACTTACGCAATTCTTTGCGTTTTACTAAGGAAGATTTCCGGCGCATGAAACAGACCTACTGTTTCTCCATTGAGCGGTATGCAGAATAATTCTGGTAACAAATCCCAGATGTTTGCCTTTCCATAACATTGTTTATAATGACTGATATGTAACCCAATGACAAAAATGAGATGGCAAAAACATGATGGAGATGGTGTGCCCCATCTCAATATTTTTGCCATCTCATTTTATCAACTCAAATGCTGTTCATCCAAATCATTGTTTTTTTGTTTCACAGCAATCAGGTTCTAACTCGCAGATAAAAGCAGCTGGAGCATTCTTTTGCCAGAATACTTCAGCTGCTCGGATACAAAAAATCGAATCTCTATAATTCTAATATTGCAGGATACCTCACCATAACCGTACTGTTATCCTTCTTCTGGAAAAAACAGCGTAATGAAATGCACTCCTTGCTTTCCACCACGTTTGATTTCATCGAAACAAGTCATGCAATAACAAACGACCTTTTCTGTTTCTATCTTCTGACAATCACTTTTTCAAAAAATCGTTTTTCCATATTCGTCGTACTGCTATAGACTTTTTATACATTCTTTATCCTCAATAAAAGAAATTTTTCCTCTGTCAAGATATGCTCATGTCTTACAAATACATTCTTCCCTTATGGCTTGCACTGCCCACAAGGAGTATAACCCATCGCAATCAGTTCCTCTCTGCTGCCGCTATAATCCGATCTATTGGACGCTTTCATATTCTGAATACTGCCGCAGTCTGGCTGATGGAACTTTTGAGAAGCATGATTCAACACATAAGAAATTGACTCCTGTTCTACCGCATTTTGATTCCATTGTGCTCCACTGATGTTGCTTTCTCCCGTCGTATAATCAATTTCGATACCAGGCTGCACGTTATAGGCATAAACACAAAAGCAAATGCCTTCTCCTGCATCTTCTACAGAATATCCTTCCATCAGTACCCCGCTGGCAACCAAATTTTCTGCCTGATATACCGGTGTCACACGATATAATACATGATTACCAGTTTCTTTCACGTAGTCTGCAACCATGTTTTCAAAGGGAAGCATTCCTTCTATATTCAGATATCTGGTACCAGTAATTAAGTTTTCTTGATTTGCATTCTCTGCCGTCAACTGATATCCAATCAAATGGCAACGGTTATATAAATATTTTCCATCTACAAAATCATACTTTACCGTATGCCATCCAGTTGGCTTTACCTGACCAATGCTGCCACGCTCCTCTGTCGGCATCAATTCCTGACCGATATTGGCATACGCCGTCCCGCATCTTCCCAACCAATCCAATGGACTATACCTCTCAAAAGCAGTTTCCGTCAGATCAGAAGCAACAAAATACGGCTGATTATCGTTTATCGATACATAAGCTTCTCCCATGTATGCCGGTACATCGTTGACTGAAAATTTCGTATCTGCTGTTTGTGGTAATGTATATTCTGCCTTGCTGCCAACGAAGTCCGCCGCAATGGTCTCCGATGTGCATCCGGTCACCACACTGGCAAATGACAGCAATACTACCAAAATACAGATCATCCATTTGTTTTTCATTGTTCATATACCTCCATTTTAATTTCTGGATGGGAACTGCCGGCAAAAGATTCCGAGTCCATCAGCCGCCATCCATCAGTTTCTAAAGATATTTCAAAATACTGATCTGCCGGATACACACGATTCCATCGAAACCGTATAATTCGTTCGATTTTATCCAAATACGGCAATATTGATACATTTTCCACAAAACAGAATGTTCCGGGTTCCGCTTTTTGCAAAAAATCTTCCGAAATGCAGATCTGTTTTCTTTCATGACCAGAAAACAACGCAGCAGAATATGCATTCATACGCAGCAGACTGCCTTGCGTTAACGTCAAAATTCGTTCCACCAATCTGCGATCTCTGCTTTGCCGTCGACGGTGAAACATCATACCGCCATTATCATCCACACAAACCATCAGTATCACATGCCCAGCCCCCTTTCCTCATATCTTTTCCTCTTCTTGCCTCCATGGTAATATCATACCATCCTGGCAGAGAAAGCACAAATACTGCTTTCAATCCTTTAAACTGTACACCCAATTTTTACGCACTGTTGCAACACAGTAAATACGCCTGCACTTCAGGAACCCTTCTTTTTGTATACAAAAAAACGGACATGTACCTCTCACTCATTCTTCTTCTGCATATTTTCTTTCTGCGCCTGAATCGCTCCGTCTTCCGTCACGACCCAATCTACTGGAATATCAAACGATTCTCGCGGCGTTCGCATCAACAGCATTTGTTTTCGACAAACAGCCGCTGTCACAAACTGTGTATGCGCCAAATATCTGTCATAATATCCTCCACCGTATCCTAAACGGTATCCCATCCGGTCGCATGCAATGCAGGGAATGATCCCGAATTCTATTTCCTCCGGTCGCAACAATGGGCAATGTGTCTTTGGCTCTAAAATGCCATACGTTCCCATTTCCACTTCATCCCAATCTGTAATTTCATATGCCTGTAAGATACCTTTTGGTTCGCATCTTGGAACCGCTACCCGCTTTCCTTCCAACCATGCCTGCATAATGATTTCTTGTGTTTGTATTTCTGACTCCATGCTAACAAAACAAAAGATACTGTTTGCAGTAAGATATGCCGGCATTTGTAAAATATGTTCTCTTATCTGTCGATCCGACTCCCGAAGATCGTCCAAGGGCAGTGTCTGTAACTTTTTCTGCAGAAAACTCCGGCATCTTTGTTTTTCCTGACGGATGAGCATACTCCTTCCTCCCTTATTTACAAACAATCCCTGCTTCTTTTTTTGTTTCTGACTCCTTGATTTTTTATCATCCGGACATATGCACTAAGCATGATTTCATAATAAACAGCGTCCTCTGCGCCATAAGGACACAGAGGACGGGTTTCCATACTTCTGCAAAAGAGTTTTTTCATTTTTTCTTCTTGTCTTTTCCTCTTATCCGTACTTTTTAAGAACTGTAAGATGGCAGATATCTCGCTCTCCTGCAACCTATCATTTGCCCCTGAAGCATTTTTTCATATCTAATGCATATGAAGCCAAACAGACATTGTGCCATTTATTGCAATACCCTCAAAGTTCTATCTCTTTTGCGTTAATCGCAGTCATTCGGACAAATCGCGATACACCGCGCTGTGAAACCGGCTGCGTCCTTTGCACGCGGAAATCCGCAGAAAATCAAACTTCCCACCGGTGGCACTTCTGACAAATTTCTCAGCAGTTCAATTTGATATCGGCTCTGTTCCAAAATATAATATTCTCCAATATATCCATGTTTTGCGGAATCCGCTGGTGCATCCGTGTCAGACGTTTCATGTCCGATCGCCGCCACATTTCGCTGTTCTACCAAAAAACGCAGTGCGCTGATATCCCATCCAGGAAAATGCTTGTTGCCGTTTTCGTCTAAGTTATCCAAATCTTCTCGTTTCGACCAATCGCTGCGCAGTGCTACGAATGCTCGTTGCGGAATCTGACCCCATTTTGCTTCCCAATCCAAAAGATCCTGCTCTGTTGCTGCATAATCTACATTTTCCGCTACTTTTTGCGATACATCCACTACGCAAAGCGGTAACAACAGTTCTTCTGCCAAAACGGTATGCAGCTCTCTGGCGCCTTCTACAAAATGCGACGGTGCATCTACATGCGTGCCATACTGGCTAACCAACGTAAATTCGTGTACACGGAACCCATCCGCATAATCAAATTTTTTGGTTACAGACATATCCGGAAATCCAGACCAATGGGGCGTTGTCGGAGACACCTCATAAGAAAGTTCGACAAACTTACAATTCTTTTTCCAATTATCCAGTTCTTTCCATAATTTTCTTTCTTCCATTCTCTGCGCCTCCTCTTTTTGTCTTTTTTATTTTGTCTTATTTCGAACAAATCAAATCGCCCAAACGCTTCATACCAATTTCAATCTGTTCCGGTGTTACATTGCCAAAACTGATACGCATACAATTTTGACCTTTTCCATTTCCTTCCACAAAAAATCCTTCGCCTGCAATATAATGCACTTTTCGTTCATTGGCTTCTTTCAACAATTCCGTTGTATTGATCTTTCCAGGCAATTCTACCCAAGTAAACAAACCGCCGTCCGGATATACCTTTTTCGTACCCTCTGGAAAATACTTTTCAATGCATGCCATCATGGCGTCTCTGCGCTCTCGGTGGATCGCACAAATCTTTTTCAAATGTTCCGGATAATATCCTCTGCGGAAAAATTCTGCACAGATTACCTGAGCCAACGTAGACGTATGCGAATTCGTAGCGGTCTTCGCATCAAACAATCGAATGATGATTTCTTTGTCAGCGTACACATATCCTAATCTGCTTCCCGGAGAAAAAATCTTGGAAAAGCTATTGGCATACACCGTGTGCCCTGTTTGGTCAAAACATTTGATCGGCGGCAGCACCTCTCCGCTATAACGCAATTCCTGATACGGATCGTCTTCCAATATAATGACATCGTATTGACTGCCCAATTCCGCCATTTTCTTTCTGCGCTCTGTGGGCAGTGTTTTTCCTGTGGGATTTTGAAACGTGGGAATTACATATACCATTTTGGGATGGTATTGTTGGATTTTTTCTTCTAAATCCTCCATTTGCATCCCATCGGCATCGCATTCCACTGCAATACACTTTGCCTGAAACATTTCAAAAATTTCCACACAATGCACAAAAGTCGGCGATTCTACCAAAATCACATCGCCAGGATTGATATATACCTGACACAACAGATTCATGGTTTCCAAACCGCCGTTGACAATCAGCAGCTCATCCACAGAAGCCTGCATTCCTTTTGGTGCCAACAGCACATCTGCTACTGCTTGCCGCAAATCCAGCACACCTAACACAGATCCATATTGCAGCGCTTCCATCCCTCGCTTTTCTGTCGTCAAAACATCATTGCAAATTTCTCTTACAATATCCACGGGCAATCCTTCCTTTGCCGGTGCTCCACCGCCAAAAGAAATAGTATCTGCATCAGACATTGCATTAAACAATCCTCGGATGATCTTTGCCGTAGGTTCCATATCCAGCATTCTCTGTGCAAAATTCGGCATATGCTTCCCTCCCTATTTCTGGATGTGTCATACTTATCTTATTTTTCGAACAACGGTTTCATTTGCTCGAACAACTGGTTAAATTCTTCCTGCTCACCGGAAATTTTATATTTATGCTCCGGACCAGGAAAGATATCCGCTTTCACTTCTTTAACATATTCCGCAATCCCATTTGTCGCCATTCCTGCAATATCCGCATATTTTTTTACGAATTTCGGGGTAAAGTTCTGATACATTCCAAGCATATCAGCAGCCAATATCACCTGCCCATCGCATTGTGCCCCTGCGCCAATCCCATAAACAGGAATCGGCAGCATTTGATGTACAAATGCGCAAATCTCTTCCGGCACCCCTTCCAGCAATAACGTTCTTGCTCCTGCTTTATACACCGCAATGGCATCCTCGATTACAGCCTTCGCACTTTCCACCGTTCTTCCCTGCGCCTTAAATCCTCCCATAGAGGCAGAGCTTTGCGGAGTCAAGCCAATATGCCCAAAAACAACCATACCTGCCTGCGTAATTGCTCGAATTTTGTCAGCTACTGCAACGCCGCCTTCCAGCTTTACGGCATCCACATCCGCTTCTTTATAAAACCGCATTGCATTTCTTACCGCATCCTCTGTACTGGCATGATAACTGCCAAAGGGAAGATCGCCGATGAGATATGTATTGGGAGCACCTCTGCGAACGCCTTGACAATGCGCAATACTCATATCCATCGTTACCGGCACGGTGCCTTCATAGCCATATACGACCATTCCCATGGAATCCCCGCATAGAATCATATCAATGCCGGCTGCCTCCGCATAGGAAGCATAACAACTGTCATACAGTACGATCCATGCCGCTTTTTCTCCGTTTTCTTTCATTTGATACAAATCTAAGATAGATTTCTTTTTTGCCATAAGCCTTCTCCCCTTTCTGTTCATTCCATTTTGACAATTCTTTCTAATTTTATGTTAAAGTATTTTTTCTGTTCTGTAAAGCAAAGGAACATACAAAAATAACGCATCATATTTATGCAAAAATATTCCAACTGCTTCCATTATTTTTCTAGAACACTCTCTAACGAAATCGTTTTTTCGATACTTTTTATTTGTGATATGGTCCTTTGTATTTCTCCCGTTGATAGCATTATCCATTTAAGTCCTTCAAACATATATATTTCTGTAAATTCCATCATCTGCATTTTTTGAGATAAATCCCGGTTTTCATCGCTTTCGTGCCATAGGACAGAATTTTATATTTCCAAAAACAATGTTGTCAATGCTATTGCCAAATAAAAAACGAACAGATGCTTTTTCATCTTTGCCATCTGTTCGTTGTTTTATATCGCTTCTTGCTATCTCTTATTTTTCTTCTATGGGTGTATATACAGTGTATATACATTCGTATAATTTCACATATCACGATATTTGATTCTATGGACGGATACAACCTGTTTGGTCGTTCCTTCTGCCAATACGGCTATACTAAGGCATACCTGCATGACAGACGGAAACATGTTCCCATACCTCCTGCCTTGCAATACATCAATCACCCTTCTATCAAAAACGGTACCTGCCTTTTTTACTCCGCTGAAATCCATTCCCCGTCATCCATCGCAGATATTGCCATGGTATGCACATATCTTATTTCATAAAAACCCTTACTTGCCTATCTTCATGTTTGCCGTGGAATACATCTCTGGCGTACCACTTCATACATCAGTACTCCAGCAGCAATGGAAACATTCAAAGATTCTGCTTGTCCAGGCATTGGCAGTTTCACATAACTGTCACATAATGCCGCTGCTTCTTCTGACAATCCTCTTGCTTCATTTCCAATTAAAAATGCACAGGCACGACGCAAATTCAGCCCATATGGATACTGTCTGCCACGCAGATGTGCAGCATAAAGCGGAATTCCCCGTTCGCGCAATGCATTTGCCGCCTCCGGCAAAGAAACATTTTGAAAAATGGGGAGATGAAAAACAGAACCCATCGTTGCCCGCAATGTTTTAGGATGGTACAAATCCACGCTGCCTTTGGACAAAAACACAGCATCCACACCACAAGCATCTGCCGTACGAATCACCGTCCCCAAGTTACCCGGGTCATTCATTTCCTCTGCCAGTAAAAAAAATGCATTCTTCTTTTCCAATAGTTCTCCCGTATCATAAGAAATTTTGCCGCACACCGCCAATATTCCCTGCGGATTTTCTGTTTCGGACACTTCTTGAAACAAAGAATTCGAAACAAGGAATGTCTGCGCACGTCTCTCCCAATCCGTCAAGTCATGTGCCGCAGCAAATTCTTGAGAAACTACAAAGCATTCTACGGGCCAATCTTCTGGAATTTCTGACACAAAACGGATTCCTTCCGCCACAAACACATTTTCTTTTTCTCTGTTTTTCCGTAGCCGTAGCCCATTTAGACGTTTCACCAGCTTATTCTGCGCACTTTCAATCCGTTTTGCCATATCCGTTCTCCTTTTTTCTTATTTTCTCATTACTATGATAAACAGCGCAACCTTATTTTGCAAGCAAAAAAGGTTGCTTTTCCAAGGATATGAAAAATCTCTGTACCCCAATTCTTTTTTGTGTTACAATAAATTTGTTCGATTACAATACAGAAAGGAGTCTTGCAATATGGCAACACCAAAAGAAATGCGTAATGAATTATTGGGAAAGCATTTAGTGGAAAACTTGAACAAACGCCACTTTGAGGCATATTACTGTCCCACAGCGGCAGAAGCTTTGGAAAAAGCACTTTCGTTAATTCCTGAAAAAAGTTCTGTATCTTGGGGCGGTTCTATGACCATCCGCGATATGGGCTTAACCCAAGCATTGCATGAAAGAGATTATACTGTCATTGACCGCGACTTGGGAAAAACCCCCGAGGAAGTTGCTGAGCTGCACCGTAAAGGTCTGCTTGCTGATTACTTTCTCACCAGCACAAATGCTATTTCGGAAGATGGTGTACTGGTTAACATTGATGGTACCGGCAATCGTCTGGCTGCCATCTGTTTCGGTCCCAAAAATGTGATTGTCATATGCGGCATGAATAAAGTATCCAAAGACGTAGATGCAGCAATCAAACGTGCCCGCAGCTATGCAGCACCAATCAACAGTATGCGTTTTATGGGAAAAACACCTTGTGCTGTAACCGGAAAATGTCATAACTGCACATCTACAGAATGCATTTGCAATCAAATTTTGATTACGCGTGTCTGCCGTCCCGCACAACGAATCAAAGTCATCTTGGTCGGCGAAGATATGGGATTTTAATACCTTTCTTTTCCTTTACAAACAGAAAAACCTCCCGCTGCTTTACAGCCGGGAGATTTTTTTAACTTTGAATAATTTGATCCAATATTTCATAAAAACGTTCTACTGCATGTACTTCTATAAAAGGCACATGCCCACATTTTGGAAGCGCATATAAACGATATGGAATACAAAGTCGATCCAGTGGAACCACAACACCTTCCAATGGATGTGGATCCTGTTCTCCATGGATAATATCTATCGGACATGTCACCGATTGAATATAGCGAAGCAGTTCTCCGTTTTGACGCATTGCCGCTGCTTCCACCCAGATCCGCTCATACATATTACCATTGATGCGCCCAACCCATTTGACATCCGGTATCTTTTCATAATAGTCTGTTTTTTCCAATAAATTCCGTAATTCTTTCCATTCCTGTTCTGCAATTCGATCCATATGCGTCATATACCAATGAAATTGTTCTTGCTCTTTTGGCATCAATTTCTGCATTCTTCTCTCATGAATATGCTCGGTATAAAGCTGCTCCAAAGGCGGACATCCTACCAAAACAACTCTTCGCACCAAAAACGGATAACATGCCGCCGTCAATAATGCCAGCCATGCTCCCCAAGAATGCCCAATCAAGATCATCGGATCTTTTTCATGGCGTTCCAATTGCCGTCGCAATTCCATCACTAGACTGACTACATTATATTGTGATTGCAACGGCTCTAAGACGCCTACATGCGTTCCCAAATGCCGTGCAACACCTTCCAGTGATCCAATATCTCCCGGTCCGCCATGTATCACAGCTATTTTGTAAGGCGCCTTCCCATAAAAGCGTACCATTCCTTTCCATCCTTTCCTGTATTTCTACTCTGCTATTAAACATATATTTCAAATGTTTTGCATTTTTATACAACCTTTTTTCAGCAAACGCAGGCATTTCCTCTTTCATTTGTTACATCTGTTTATCTGATATCTGTTTCCGCGTGTCTTATTTTTATTATACTCTGCTTCCTCTTTGGCGTAAAGGCTATTTTGCACTTGTATCCATCTGGATTTTGCGGTATGATGAAAAAAGAATCAGAAAGGATTTTTTGCGAATGGAAATTAAAAACGGGCTTTTATATTTGACAGAGGTGAAACAGCTGATTGTTGCCTATACAGAAAGTTTGGGGCGCGATTTGACTTTTCAAAATCTATCCGAAGAATTGGATAATTTGACCGCAAAGTATGGACCTCGCAATGGTCATTTACTGGCTGCTGTAGCAGAAGACGGCACAGTCATCGGTTGTGTCGCATATCACCGCCACAGCCCAGAACGCTGTGAAATGAAACGTTTGTATGTTCTGCCGGAGTATCGCAAGGATGGTACTGGGCAGGCATTGATTACGCAGATCCTTGCTGATGCTAAGGCAGCAGGCTATCAAGAAATGGTCTTGGATACCTTACACCCGATGAAAAGCGCAATTCGCCTTTACCGCAAAAACGGTTTTCAGGAAATTCCGGCGTACTACCACAATCCTATGTCGGATGTGATTTATCTTGGCAAAAAGCTATAACTTCCACGCCCAAAAAAGTACAGAAAGGAACTTGCTTTATGCGTATTCTCGTAGACGCAGATGCCTGCCCCGTCAAAGAAATTATCATACAGCTTGCAAAACAATACCAAAAGACAGTGCTTATGGTCTGTGACACGGCACATTTGTTATCCTATCCCAAAGACTCGCATGTTTCCATAAAAGTTGTGGACAAAGGGATGGATCGGGCAGATTTTGCATTGGCAAATCTAGCAAACACAGGTGATATCTGCATTACCTCCGACTATGGATTGGCAGCCTTATTCCTTAGCAAAGGAGCCGTTCCCATTCATCCAAACGGTTTTTTCTATACCAATGCAGAGATTGATCGAATGCTGTTTACCAGGCATATCTCCCGAGAATTACGCAAACAAAAGCGCAGGTATCCCGGACATATCAAAAAACGAACTGCCAAACAGGATATGCAGTTCATTCAGGCTTTAACCACTGCCTTAACTGCATCCAAATAATCGTCTCCCGAATCGAACGAAGAGAAAACAGTCCTCAGATAGATTGTGATGATAGAACTGGGTTTCGGCATCCTTCATGCACAGCATGACGTATTACACGGTACTCCGGGTGAAAGTCTGCCCTCCAATCACTACTAGATCATTTTTGAGTCAGACAGAAATGCTTGATTTCTAACGGAAAACGCAAAGCCCTCCTGATGTTTGTAAAAAATACAAACATCAGGAGGGCTTTACAGCATCGTCCAAAATTACCGCTCTTTCGGTTCCGCTTCTTTTCTTGTGAAAAATGACAGATTCTCTTTTCTTCGCTTGCATCTATGCTCATTTCACATTCCAGCGTATTTGTCCAATCTAAGTACTCTCGATACCATCCGATTCCCTGCCAGACAAAGCGTTTGCTCTCATACTCTCCAAAAATCTGTTTGCTCATGAAACAGATTCATTTTTTTCTCGTTCTTCCAATATTGTCTTTGGTATTTCCTGATACCGCTTTCGCAGATAATCCTTTCCTTTTGTTTGCCACCGATAAGCTGTTATTGCCACTCCGCTTACAAAAAGGATGATGGCGATTTCCAAGCTATGACGATATCCAATCGCCTCCAGAATGCCGTAGCTCATAACAGAGGAAAACATTGCAGCAATCAGATAAATCCATATTGCATAATATTCTGCCTTTCTTTCTGGAAAGGATAAGAAAAAATCCGCCCATCGTTCAGAACGAAATTGAAGTTGTCTTCCTTTTATCCAAAACAAGACTAACAAAAGGCAAAGTGCAAATCCCTTACATAGAAGGGTTTTGAGTCCTGCCACCAATATCAATCCCAATACCTGCATGAATATTTCCCCTTTCTACTTGCATTGCTTCCTATTTTATTTTATCATAAACCATACAGTAACTGTACAGTCAAGGAGGACATTCATGTTTTTTAATACCAATCAACTGTTTACCATCGGGCAATTTGCAAAATTGCATGAAATCAATAAAAAAACCTTAATGTGGTATGATGAAGTGGGTATTTTGAAACCAGCCATTGTAAAAGAAAATGGATATCGATATTATACCTTTCAACAAAGCTCCTTACTAGAAACCATTTTGATGCTGCGCGACTGCAACATGTCAATCTCTGAAATACGGAATTTCTTAAATAACCGCTCAGCCTCAACGCTAGAGCATCTATTGTCAGATAAAATCTCAGAATTGGACAGTACCATCGCTCACCTCAAAACGGTAAAAGCAATCTTGGAAGAAAAAAAGAATACCATGTCTACCATCCGCAACTTAGAGATATCTGATATTTCCATAATTGATAAAAAAGAAGCACATACCTTCGTAACGGTAACTACTTCACAAGATGTTCCATTGGAAAAAGAGATCGAAAAAATTGTGGCAGAAGCAAAAAAACATCAACTGCATCGACTGCATGACGCTTCTTATGGCGCAATGCTGCCTGTTGAAAACCTATATCGCGGCGATTTTTGTGCCTATTCTGCGCTCTATATCGAATTGCCCTTTCCTACGCATCAGAAAGGGCTTCATATTCAGCCGGCAGGTAAATATTTAAGAGCATTTTGCAAAGGACATTGGAACCAATTACCCAATCGCTATATGGAAATGCTAAATTACGCAAAAGAACATCGTTTTACCTTTTCCGGCTTCGCCTATGAAAAAGGTATTAACGAACCTGTCATTGATACCTTAGAGGAATATATTACACAAATAGAAATCCCGATTCGGACAAAATAGCAGACTGGAAACCATAAGACAATATATATCAACATAGGAAAACACAATAGCAGGAACTCTTTCCGCGCGCAGAGGCTGGAAATCATCGCATCCCTTTTTATTCTACCTAATATTCCATATACCCTGCAGGACATTTATATTGGCTGCCACATCCCATGCCGTTCTGCCAATTTCGATTGTACCACTTTGTTCTTTGCATGCCAGAAAACAAGGGACCCTCTGTTTATTTGCAGAAGCAGATATCCGCACTGGTTTCACATGATCTGCATATTTGCCTTGCAAAAATCGCGCGAATCCTGCTAAAGCGCATCCGTTCCGTTTGGTCTTCGTGGGAATTTCGCCGCTGTCGCGCCTTTTTACTGTCTCAATCCTACCCTATCGTTTCTTTCCGCTCTATAAGCACGATGCTGCACTCGACATTCTTATATTCTGGCAATTCCTTCTTCTCTTGCCACATCTGCCACTGCCTTTGCCACAGCATCCGCCACCTCTTTATCCAACGCCGAAGGAATGATATAATCTGCGCACAGTTTTTCTTCTGGAATCATATTTGCAATGGCATACGCTGCCCGTATTTTCATACTTTCCGTGATTTCCTTTGCTCGAACTGCCAAAGCGCCCTTGAAGATCCCTGGGAAAATCAAAACATTATTGATTTGATTCGGGTAGTCAGATCTCCCGGTTCCCACTACTGCAGCACCACCAGCTTTTGCCTCTTCCGGCATGATTTCTGGTACCGGGTTTGCCATGGCAAAGACAATGCCCTGTCGCATGCTTGCTACCATTTCTCTGGTAACCAAATGGGGACGGGATACCCCAACAAATGCATCCGCACCACGCAGTGCATCCGCCAGCGTCCCTTTTTCTCGATTTCGATTGCTGATATGGGAAATTTCTTCCTGTCCCGCATTCAGACCGGTATCTCCTTCACAAAGAATACCATTGATATCACAGAGCACCACATTGCCAAACCCCATACGAATCAACAGCTTTCCAATGGCAATGCCGGCCGCTCCTGCACCGTTGATGACAATTTTCATTTCTCCCATTTTTTTCCCTGTCAGCTTCATGGCATTGAGCATGGCCGCTGCCACCACGATCGCCGTCCCGTGCTGGTCATCATGGAATACAGGAATATCACAGATCTCTTTTAGCTTCCGTTCAATTTCAAAACACCTGGGTGCAGAAATATCTTCCAAATTGATGCCGCCAAAACTCTTGGAGATCAATGCAATGGTCTGTACAATCGTATCCACATCCTTAGAGTCAATACAAATCGGAAAGGCGTCGATCCCGCCAAATTCCTTGAATAATACGCATTTTCCTTCCATCACCGGCATGCTGGCTGACGGTCCTATATCTCCTAATCCCAATACTGCCGTACCATCGGTCACCACTGCCACCAAATTGGAACGGCGTGTCAGACGAAATGATTCTTCCTCATTTTTTGCAATGACCCTGCACGGCTCCGCCACGCCGGGTGTATACAATAACGATAAGTCTTCTCTTGTCATGACTGCTTTTCTGGTGTTTACTTCAATTTTTCCCTGCATTTCATAATGCAGACGCAATGCTTTCTCTTCGATTGTCATACTGTCTCTCCTCTTCTGATTAAACCATTTGTTCCGGATGAAACACTTCGTCAAACTGCTCCGCCGTCAAAAATTCCAATGAAACACAAGCCTCTTTCAATGAAATGTTTTCATGGTATGCTTTTTTTGCTGTTTTTGCCGCATTCTCATATCCAATATACGGATTCAGTGCCGTTACCAGCATCAAGGAACGATGCAAATTCTCATCCATCTTCTCTCGATTTGCCCGAATCCCAGAAACGCAGTTTGCACGGAAAGAATCCAGCGCATCCGCCAACAAACGAACCGACTGCAAATAATTATAAATGCACACCGGCATATATACATTTAATTCAAAATTCCCTTGAGAAGCACATATGCCAATAGCGGTATCATTTGCCATCACCTGCACAGCCACCATAGTTACTGCTTCACACTGGGTCGGATTGACCTTCCCGGGCATGATGGAGCTGCCCGGTTCATTTTCCGGAATGGAGATTTCTCCCAAGCCGCACCGGGGTCCGCTGGCCAGCCATCTAATGTCATTGGCAATTTTCATCAGGTTTGCTGCCAGTGCCTTCAGCGCACCATGAGCAAAAACCAACTCATCTTTTGCCGTTAGCGCATGAAATTTGTTTTCTGCTGTTACAAACGTTTCTCCCGTCAGTTCCGACACCGCCTGTGCCGCCGCTTCTGCAAAGCCCTTTGGTGCGTTCAATCCAGTTCCGACCGCTGTCCCGCCTAATGCCAGCTCCGCCACTTCCCGCATTGCCATTTCTATCATATGTTTGCTTTTTTCCAGCATACTCCGCCAACCGCTGATTTCCTGTGCAAATGTAATCGGTGTAGCATCTTGTAAATGCGTCCTGCCGGTTTTCATGACCCCTATATTTTTCTTCTCCAATCCAGTCAATTCCAAAATCATACGTTCTAATGCAGGAAGCAGCCGTCGTTTGGTTTCCAGCACCGCCGCAATATGCATGGCAGTCGGGAACGTATCGTTGGAGCTTTGCGACATATTCACATGATCGTTGGGATGTAACAGCACTTCTCCTGCCAATTCATTGCCACGGTTCGCAATGACTTCATTGACATTCATATTGGACTGTGTACCGCTGCCTGTCTGCCAAACCACCAACGGAAATTGCGTCATCCATTTCCCTTCCATGATCTCATCACATACCTGTCCAATCCAATGGCACCTGGCTTCGTCCAATTTCCCCAATCGCAGATTCGCCAACGCCGCCGCTTTCTTTAGTACTGCAAAGGCATAGATCACTTCTTCCGGCATTTTCTCCGTTCCAATCCGAAAATTTTCATAGCTGCGCTGCGTCTGTGCTCCCCAATATACATCTGCGGGTACTTTTACATCTCCCATAGAATCATGTTCCACCCGATACTCCATTGCATTCCTCTCCTTTTTCTTTCGTTCTATTTTGAATCATATACAGTAGTAGTATAGCAAATTTTCATCCAAAATCCTATCCAAACATCCTTCTGTTCCAACTTTGTTTTTTGATTCTCCTGTACAGGGTCAAATGCACACCGTCTATTGTCTTGCCTTTTTTGTACAAAAGTGCTACACTGACAAAAAAGGAGGTTTTATAATATGTATACAACAAGTATTGCCGTTCAGGTGCTGCCTGACGTTACAGAAACAAAAAAAGTGCTGGAAATTGTGGATAAAGTCATCGCCTACATTGCAAGCACCGGTTACCATTATGTGGTAGGGCCTTTTGAAACTACCATCGAGGGAGATTTGGAAGGATTGATGCAGATTGCAAGGCGCTGTCAAGAAATACCAATTGAAGAGGGCGCCCCTTCCACCAAAACTTACATTAAAGTATTCCATAACCCAAATGGTGTTTTGACCATTGCAGAAAAAACAGATAAATACAATCCATAAGGGAGCAAAACCATGACAACAAGACATATTATTTTTGACTTGGACGGCACGCTGATTGATTCTATGCCGGTATGGCGCAATACCGGCAAACGCTACCTGGAAAATCATCAGATTCCGATTCCGGATAATCTGCTGTCTGTGATGAAAAAACAAACGCTGCCCCAAACAGCAGAATTTTTTCGTCGAGAGTTGGGTGCAACCCAAAGTGTAGAAGAAATTTGTCGAGAAGTGATCTCTTACGTAGCCGACCAATATGCCCACTCCATTCCACTCAAGCCATTTGTGCGGGAATATTTAGAAGCCGAAAAACAAAAAGGCACCAAAATGTGCATATTGACTGCTTCGGAAGCAAGCTATATCCATCTGGCTTTAGAACGATTGAATATCCTGCCTTATTTTGATTTCGTCGCAACCTGTACAGAGGTCGGCGCAACCAAGGACAAACCAGAAGTCTTTTATCAGATCATGCACCGTCTGGGCGGCACTTTGGAAAACACCATTGTGTTTGAAGATGCGTATTATGCCATTAAAGGAGCAAAAGACGGCGGATTTACGGTCTATGCCATTGCAGATGCTACTTCAGAAAGCGAAACAGCACTGATTCGCGAAACAGCAGATCAGTATATCACTAGTTATCAGACCTTGCTTTCCTACTAAAACAGGATGTTCTGATGCATATCGGCTGCATTGGGTCGGTATCATGCGAAAAGAACTCTATTTAGGCAGAACCCCCTCCGGAGGCGTTTTGCCAAATGAACCGAACAACTGATAAACAGCGTACAAACAAGAACAGAGAGTCCATCACAATAAAAAGCGATCGACTCTCTGTTTTGATTTCCTTCGTGACACAGTAGAAACGCCATTTTGACAATAACTGTTCCATATCCTTTTCTTGTTCTGATTGCATTCTAGAAACCAGAAAAACGTTGTTCCTCCCTCCGGAATACGAACATTTCATCGCGGATAGACGGAAAGCATCCGCGCTTTTACCGGGTGGTATCTCCTGTGGGTTCGCCCTTGCTGCTGCAAAGGGGCTGCCCTTGCTCCATCCACGTTTTCCATGCCTGATACTCCTGCGTTTCGTTCCACGCCAGCGCCTTGTCAATATAAGCGTTTGCCAGTTCCTCTACTGCCGGTGGTGTCAGCGCTACAAAAACGTAATATGCGAGTAAAAACGCGCAATGCGCTGCCGCAACAGACCGCTTTCTCTTTTGCAGCCGGTACAGGGAGGCTTCTAAAACAAAATACAAATTAAGCTGATCGATTTCGCCTGCTTCTGCATAATAATCGTCCAGATCCCTTGGCATAATGGAAAGAATCTCCTTTTCTTCAAAATAGGGATGATCAAAATCAACCGTCAGCTTCATCGCGACATCCCTTCCTTCTCCAATTTGCCCACGCCATCCTCGCAGCCGATACAAAACTGCTCCGGATACTGCTCCATGACTCGTTCCAAAAAATCACGCGCTTCATCAGAGGCGACGCCGATTTGCATCTCTGTGCCATAATGCTCACTCCACAGATCGCACAGGCTGTTATTCACATGGATCGTAAAATAACTTGTCATTTGGTTGTACACCATTTTCTCCGCGGGCTCTTCTTCCAGCAACTCCCTGCGCAGCGCTTGAGTTACCCACCCTTTGATGGACACTTCGTTTTTCTCCTCTGTAGCGGTGCCGAAGACAGACGCCTTTGCAATCTCAGTGATCTCTTCTTTCCAGCAACGGATTTCAAAAGGATCGCCCACGCTCATAAAATGCCCGATCAGCTTCTTCCACCAATCCGACGAAATGGTATTGTCTATCATCTGAATCGTATATCGTTTCACTGTACTCCCGCCTCTCCTTTCTTCCCGGGCGCATACCATCCTTGTTGCTTTCTCTGCCTTTAGAAAACAGGTTTGTCCGGCTCATAAAAAGCGAACGACATGTTGTCCCCATACAGGCGCTTGGACTGGGCAAGCAGATGCCTTCTCTCATTCTCTCCGTTTGCCAGCAATCTTTCCGCAATTATCTCATCATTCTCTCTTCTCCAGGCAGTACTTCTGTCAAAAACTGCCCATTTTCATAAAACAGTTCCCCGTCTGCATAGATCTTTCCCATTTGTGTCATATCGTTGATCATGTCCCAGTGGATGGCAGACGTATTCTTCCCGCCTGCTTCCTGGAACCCTTCTCCAATCGCCATGTGTATCGATCCGCCAATCTTTTCATCAAACAAAATATTTTTCGTATGTTTCTGTATGCCGTAATTTGTCCCAATGGCAACTTCTCCAAAATACCGCGAGCCTTCATCTGTGTCAATGTAGGAAAGCAGTCGTTCCTGATCTTCTGGATTTTTACAGGCTGCATGGGTAATCCTTCCATTTTCCACAGTCAGCCGCACCTCTTCAAATTCATGCCCATTGATTATCGCCGGATAAGAAAATGTAATCGTTCCATAGATACCGTCTTCCACAGGAGAAGTAAAAATTTCTCCATCTGGAAAATTTTCGTGCCCGCAGCAGTTGATCCATTTTCTTCCTGCCACATTCACATATAAATCCGTATCTTTGGAAAGAATATGCAATTCCTTCTTTCCATCCAAATACCGTGCCCATTTTTCCTGTTTCTTTTCCATTTCCTTCCATTTCGCTACAGGGTCTGCTTCATATAAGAAACCTGCACGATAAACAAAATCTTCATATTCTTCCAAACTCATTCCAGCATTCTGCGCATCTGCTTCTGTGGGAAATTGTGTGCCACACCAGCGTAATTCCCCGCTGCCCATACGGTCAGAATATTTCTTTCGATTTTCCCGATTTGCCAGTCTCCTCTCTTTTAGCCGTTCTGACGGAATGGACTGCATCATTTTGGTGTTGCGACTGCCCCATGCGCTGATCCAGACATCCGACGCAGCACATGCCCCAAAACGAATATTGGGTCTAGCATATTGTTCCCGACTGCCGTGTTTCAACACCTCAGCATCCACTTCCGGCACATCCACATAGTATTCCACCAGAGCACCTTTTTTCACTGCTGCCCGCGCAACTGCTTGTATAAAAGGCAGGGCACAGTCTTCCGCTGAAATGGCAACGATATCTCCTTCTGTTACTTCTGTGGAATAATTGACCAAGACATCTGCCAACTTCTCTAATCTATCATCTCTCATACTTTTTCACCTTCTTATCACCTATTTAATGACACATTGACACATCTGCATGGTTGTCAGCGCCGCCGCATGACTTTCTGGTGTCACGCCTGCACAGCAGGATGCATCTATGATTACTTTCACTTCCGGCATTCGTGTTTTCAGCAAAATAGCATTGGACACCACACAAATATCTGTACAGAGTCCAACCAACTCTATTTCCACTTCGTCCTGCCCAATTGTTTCAAAATACAGCATGTCTGCAAGTGCCTGAGAACCAAAGGTATCTTTGTTTACCACAACAGCACCGCTTAACTCCTTTGCCACTTTTTCCTGGATTTCCCAACCTCTGGTTCCTTCTACGCAATGCACCACTGGCAGTAATTTTCCTTCTTGGGTTTCCAAATAATTGGATCCATGTGTATCTCTTGTCGCATAAATACAGTCCTTGGGATATTCCTTGATTTTTTCTACGACCCGATCCACAATGGCTTCTGCTTCCTTTGTACCAAGTGCACCATCAATAAAATCATTCTGCATATCTATTACGACCAGCAATTTTTTCATATACATCCATCCTTTCGATGTGTTTGTTTTCTGTTATTCTATCATGCCCGCCCCCGGCTTTCAACCGTCTGTCCCGTTCCGATGGGCAAACGCGTTTCTGTGCCGCCTGTCGGTGTTCCATCTCTTCCGCTGCTCCGGACAAAATTCTTTCGTTTTCCCGTCGGTTTTCCTTGACAGCACAAGGCATTTCGGTTTATGATAGTAGCTGATATCGGCGATGAGCGGGAATAGTACATCAGTCATTTGTCTTCAGAAAATAGGCGGTAGATGCAAGCCTTGGCAAACCTTTTGGAACCCACCCCGTTCGCTCCGCAGGGAAAATGCGGCGTATCCCCGGCGTTAACGGATTTCGAGTGGACAGCGGGTATTCCTGCTGTCAAGGAGGGTGGCACCGCCAATGATACCTTGGTCCCTTTGTATGGGACGAAGGTTTTTTTTTGCAAATATACCATCTCACCCGGTATCCAATCGTCGACCAAATTTTCAAAGAATAAAGGAGGAACCATTATGGCAAAAGAAAAAAAACTTGTAGAATCCATTACCGATATGGAACTGGATTTTCCCCAGTGGTATACAGATGTCGTAAAAAAAGCGGATCTGACATCCTATTCATCCTTAAAAGGCTGCATGATCATCCGTCCTTATGGATATGCCATCTGGGAATTGATTCAAAAACAACTGGATGAACGCTTTAAGGAGACCGGACACGAAAATGTATATATGCCTCTGTTTATCCCGGAAAGTCTGCTGCAAAAAGAAAAGGATCATGTGGAAGGATTTGCGCCTGAAGTTGCTTGGGTGACTCATGGCGGCGAAAAACAGTTGGAAGAGAGGATTTGTGTTCGTCCGACATCCGAAACATTGTTCTGTGAGCATTACGCCAATATTATCCAATCCTATCGAGATCTGCCGAAGCTGTATAATCAGTGGTGTTCTGTTGTACGTTGGGAAAAAACCACCCGCCCATTTCTGCGCACCATGGAATTTTTATGGCAAGAAGGGCATACCGCACACGCGACCGCAGAAGAGGCTCAGGAAGAAACCCTGCGCATGCTCAATGTATATGCGGATTTCTGCCGTGATGTGCTGTCCATTCCTGTCATCAAAGGAGAAAAGACAGCAAAAGAACGATTTGCAGGTGCTGCACATACCTATACGATTGAAAGTCTGATGCACGATGGCAAAGCTCTGCAATCCGGCACCAGCCATAACTTTGGCGACGGTTTTGCAAGGGCATTTGACATTCAGTATACTGACAAAGACAATCAGCTGCAATATGTACATCAGACCAGCTGGGGCATGACCACTCGTCTGATTGGCGCCATCATCATGGTGCACGGCGATAACAGCGGACTGGTACTGCCTCCTAAAATTGCACCGATACAATTGGTTATTGTTCCCATTGCACAGCATAAAGAAGGTGTCTTGGAAAAAGCGATGGAGCTGAAGAACAAGCTGTCTGCTGTCTGCCGCGTAAAATTAGATGATTCCGACAAGTCTGCCGGCTGGAAATTCAGCGAATATGAAATGAAGGGCGTTCCTATCCGTCTGGAGATCGGTCCAAAAGACATCGCACAAAATCAAGCCGTACTGGCAAGACGGGATACGGGAGAAAAAATTGTCGTATCTCTAGACGAACTGGAGAAAACAATTCTCGCTTTGCTGGATAGCATTCAGGCAAACCTGCTGCAAAAGGCAACAGAACGCCGAGATTCCAAGACCTATCTTGCCCATAATATGGAAGAATTCGAACAGATTCTGAACGAAACGCCCGGATTCATCAAAGCAATGTGGTGCGGAGATCAGGCATGCGAAGATGCCATCAAAGAAAAAACGGCTGCCACCAGCAGATGTATCCCCTTTGAACAAGAAGAAATTGACCATGTTTGTGTATGCTGTGGAAAACCTGCGAAACACATGGTTTACTGGGGCAGAGCATATTGATTTTTATGTTCATATTGATTTTTATGTTTCAAATACAGCTATAAAAAACTGTATCTAAGCATATATTTGGTACTTTCTACCACGCAAAAAATTGTTTCAAATTGATAAAACAGTCGTTGATAAAGAAAGAATCTCTGGAAAAGGCAGCCTTTCCTGCCTTTTCCTTTTTTTGAGTTACAGCATTTCTAATAATGGATGAAAAGATACCAATAGCAGCTGCTGGGTTATTGCATTTTTGATTTCAACGCTTTTCCAA